>JBOGMI010000001.1:0-10738 GCA_050746645.1 Bryobacteraceae bacterium
GTGGCAAATGCAATCCCTGAATTGAAAGCCAAAGCGGATTTTGTGACCGTTGGAGAGCGCGGCGAAGGTGTTGTGGAATTGGTGCAGCGCGCGCTGGGAAACTAACATTATTAGAAGATCGGCTTCAGGTTCGTTTGCTATGCCGAAACACTGCGCTCCGCTAGCAGTTCGCACAAGCGCGGCTGGTACACTGAGGGCGCGGAACACCAGAACGATGCTAGATCGAGTCTCCAGAAAGAATTTCGGGACGCTTCCTACAGGCGATCCCGTGGACCTTTTTACTCTGCGCAATGCGAACGGGATGGAAGCCACGATTACCAATTTCGGCGGGCGCCTCGTGTCGTTGCACGTGCCCGACCGGCAGAGCAAATTCGAAGACGTTGTACTCGGCTTCGACACCTTCGATGGCTATTGGAAGAAGAACCCCTACCTCGGCGCACTGGTCGGCCGTTATGCCAACCGCATTGCGAATGCCGAATTCAAATTGAACGGCGTCACTTACCGGCTGGCCCGTAATAACGGCGAGAACTCGCTGCACGGCGGGTTGCGCGGTTTCGATAGAGTTTTGTGGAAGGCCAAAGAAGCGGCAAGCAGCGAAAGCGGCGGCGTCGAACTATCTTATCTAAGTAAGGACGGCGAAGAAGGCTATCCCGGTAATCTGAGCCTGATTGTTACTTACACGCTGACCGATGCCAACGAACTGCGGATCGGCTACGGCGCCATGACGGACAAGGACACGGTCCTGAATCTAACCAACCATTCTTATTTCGATCTGACTGGGCAGGGCGGCGGACACATTTTGGACCATGAAGTTACGATTTTCGCCGAACGCTTTACCCCAGTTAATGAACATCTGATTCCCACAGGAGAACTGAAGGGAGTGGCTGGCACGCCGTTCGACTTCAGAAAACCGACGCGCATCGCGACGCATATCGGCGACCAGGATGAGCAGCTTCACCTTGGGGACGGCTACGACCACAATTTTGTTTTGCGAGACGGGCACGATCTGGCGCCGGCCGCGCGAGTCGCCGATCCGAAGTCGGGCCGTATTTTGGAAGTCCTGACCACGGAACCCGGCGTGCAGTTTTATACCGGCAACCATTTGGATGGAACCGTCACGGGAAAGAACGGGAAAGTGTACGGCTATCGCGCGGCGTTTTGCCTCGAAACGCAGCATTTTCCCGATTCGCCGAACCAGCCGAAATTCCCGCGCACGGATTTGCAACTGGGCGAGCGGTTCCAATCCACGACGATCTTCAAGTTTTCGGCGGAATAGACTCGAGTATCGGCATCGGAAATGACCGAGCTCACCGAAAAACTGCGGACCACCAGGGGCATACAGCAATCGCTGATGCTACCGCTCTCCCTTCCGTTTGCGATACCCGTCGAAGCGAAAGGTGCCGTCTACACAAAACGCTGGGTAGTGGATCTGCTGCTCGATTTGGCTGGCTATCGCTCTGAGAACAACCTGGTGGACGCTTTGGCGGTCGAGCCTGCTGCCGGCAATGGTGCGTTCCTCGGCCCGATGATCGAACGGCTTCTCGATTCGTGTCGAAAGCTGGGCCGGCCTTTTTCGGACTGCCGGAATTCGCTGATTGCCCATGAGCTCAACGATGAGAGCGCGGGGCGGGCGCGTAATTTGGCTCTGGGTATCCTGGCAGAACGTGGTGTGGAGAACGCGGCCGCCGAAGAAGTTGCACATGCCTGGCTGCGTACGGCAGATTATCTGTTCGCAACGAACGTCGAGGCTGATTTTGTTGTTGGCAACCCGCCCTACGTCCGGCTGGAGGACATCCCCGAAGAAACGGCAACGCTTTACCGCAACGCCTATCCCGCCATGCGCGGCAGAGCAGACCTATATATCGCGTTCTTTGAGGCTGCACTGCGCCAACTGCGAGAAGGCGGTGTCTGTGCGTTTATTTGCGCAGATCGATGGATGCGCAATCAGTATGGTGCCGAGTTGCGGGAACTCGTGACCTCTGGATATGCAGTGGAGGTCGTCGTGGAAATGCACAATACCTGCGCCTTCCACGAGGAAGTAGATGCCTATCCCGCTATTACGATCATTCGGCGTAAAGAACAGGGGCCGGCACTTGTGGCCAGCGCCGGGCCTGAAATTGAGGGCATTCCTGCCAAGACTGTGTCGGCCACCCTGGAGGCGATTGCCCGCCGAGAATATCCGGCCGTGCCGAATGGATTGCGCGTGGCGCTGGTCGATACGTGGTTTGAAGGGGTCGCTCCCTGGCCGTGTCAATCGCCGCAGCAACTCGCGTTGCTGCGGCGACTCGAAGAGCGCTTTCCCGCGCTGGAGATGCATGCAAGAGTCGGTATTGGCGTGGCAACCGGCAACGACGGCGTATTCATCACCAAAGATACGAGCCTAGTCGAGCCCTCGCGGATGGTCAAGCTGGCGCTCGCAAGCGATATTCGGGAAGGCCGGATGAAATGGTCGGGGCATTACTTAGTTGATCCCTGGGACCGCAATGGGCTGGTGGCTCTCCGCGACTATCCGAAGCTCCGGGCCTATTTCGAGGAGCATGAAATGACGCTTAAGAAACGCCATATCGCCGCCAAAAATCTACGAGGCTGGTACCGAACCATAGACCGGGTTAACCATTCCCTCACGGCTAAGCCGAAGCTCTACATAGCCGATATCAAGAACGTGCTCGATCCGGTCATCGACGGCGGCGAGACCTATCCGCACCACAATTTGTACTTCGTTCAGTCCGATGAATGGGATCTGGAAGTACTTGGCGGACTCCTAATGTCTGCTGTTGGGCAGTTTTTTGTTGAATCTTACGCCGTACGCATGCGCGGCGGCTACCTACGATTCCAGGCACAATATCTGCGCCGGATTCGTGTGCCCGCGCCCGAAGCCTTGTCCAAGGTCCAATCCGATGAACTGAAAAGGGCGTTCCTAGAACGCGACCGGCCCCGTGCGACTCATACCGCACTTCAGATCTACGAAATAGACGCGCAGACAACGGAGAACGTGTTTGGATCCTAAGAAACGCCTGCGGAATGCAGTCCAAAGCTATTGGGACGTTCGAGCAAAGAACAAAAAGAAACAGATCGAAGGCGGCAAGATTGATGCGGGCACTCGTGGCGAGGTCACGGGCGGCGCACAAATGGGCGCAATGGAAGTCTTGATTGCCGATATTCTTTGTGATGCAGGCCTCAGAAAAATCGACGTGAGGACGCGCACGGCTCTGGAGTTACCGGGCTACTAACGTGCGGAAAAGAAGTGGGATCTCATTGTGATTTCCGATGGCCAGCTTGTCACCGCTATGGAGTTCAAGTCTCAGGTCGGACCCTCCTTCGGAAACAACTTCAACAATCGATCCGAGGAAGCGATCGGCAGCGCCACAGATATTTGGGTGGCATACCGCGAAGGCCGGTTCGGCAAGGCTCCAGCTCCTTTTCTGGGCTATTTCTTTCTGCTGGAAGATTGCAGCCGGGTCGCAACACCGGTGCGAAATAAGGAGCCCTACTTTAAGGTGGACCCCGTCTTTGAAAGGGCCTCCTACGGCAAGCGCTATGAGCTACTCTGCCGACGACTGGTCTTGGAGCGCGTCTATAGCGCCGCTTGTTTCGTGATGGCGACAAATGCAGCAAAGACGAGGATCGCCCAGCCGGCAGAAGATCTGAGTTTCAAGCGCTTGGTAGCGGCGCTGCGAGGACATGCACTGGCTTTCCTGGAGAGCCGGCGTGAAAAATGAGCTAAATCAAAAAGCGCCGGCAACCGGGCTGCCGCGGTTACCGGCGCCATTGCCGGCGTCTTCTACTGCACCAGCCTTCTCTGCTTTCTCAGAATGGCCGGCAGTTCGTAGTCGTTTTCGGGCGGCGGCGCTTCTTCGGCCGGTGGTTCGGAGTGGTGGCCGTTTTCGGTGGCGGCCAGCGGTTCGGATTCCGGCTGAGGCGCGGCGTTTACCGATGCATGGGGCGTACTCGCGATGGTAAATGGGAAATGCGGGTTGCGCCGTTCGATTTCGGGCAGCGAATCACGCTGGAAGCCGGTGGCGATCACGGTGATTTTAACGTCTTCGCCCATGGCTTCATCGGCAACTACGCCGAAATTGATCTGCACGTCTTCGTTCTCCGTCGCGGTACGGATAAGGTTACAGGCCTCGTTCACGTCGTGGATGCCGAGATTGCTCGACGCGGTGATGTTGATGAGCACGCCGCGCGCGCCGCGCACGCCGCCTTCTTCCATCAAAGGGCTGTTGATCGCCTTGCGCGCCGCCTCCAAGGGAGCGTTTTCACCCGAGGCAATCGCGGTGCCCATCATGGCGTAACCCATGCCGAGCATGATCGTCCGAATATCGGAGAAATCGCGGTTGATGATGCCAGGCGTGGTGATAATGTCCGCGATACCCTGCACCGCCTGACGCAGCACGTCGTCGGCTAGCCGGAAGGCATCGAAAATACTGGTGCGCTTAGGCGCCAGTCCGAGCAGTTTTTCGTTCGGCACGCTGATGACGGTGTCGCAGCTTCCGCCGAGCTCCGACAAACCGCGCTCGGCCTGCCGCATGCGCCGCGGGCCTTCAAAAGAGAACGGCTTGGTGACCACTGCCACCGTCAGCGCGTTCAATTCCTTGGCTAGCGAAGCGACAACCGGCGCGGCGCCGGTTCCGGTTCCACCGCCAAGGCCCGCCGTCACAAACACCATGTCGGCGCCTTCGAGCATCTCGATGATCTGCTCGGTATCTTCGAGCGCCGCCTGGCGTCCAACCGACGGATCGGAGCCTGCCCCGAGACCGCTGGTCAGCTTTTTGCCGATCGCCAGCTTGTTCGAGGCCGGAGAAGCGATCAGCGCCTGTTTGTCTGTGTTCAATACATAGAAGTCTATGCCTTTTAGCCCCTCGTGGAGCATGCGGCCAACGGCGTTCGACCCGCCTCCGCCTACTCCGACCACCTTAATTTTGGTTCCGAGTTGTACTTCTTCTTCAATCAAAAATTTCAAATCGTTCAATTCATCCGCCATGGTTTACCTCTCTTCCTTGTTTTCCGCACACGAGAACTTGTCTATTTCAGTAGCAGAGCCGCCAACCCCGTCGCCCGCTTCCAGTCGCGTTTTAATTTCAGCCGGCCCGCGTACATGGCGAGGCCGGCCGCCGTGGTCCAAACCGGGTTATCGAGTTGCTGCGGCCAATTGGCAATCCCGACAGCCAGCCCGTTGCGCGCCTGGCAGTTCAGGACGCGCTCGGCAACATCGCACATGCCGGGCAGCGCCGCGCCGCCGCCGGTGAGCACAGCGCCTTCGAGCAGCGACTGCTCCATGCCGACGCGCAGGATCTCGGAGTAGACGCGGTCGAAGATCTCCTCCGCGCGGGCTTCCAGAATTTCGTTCAACTGACGGCGCGGGGCTTCGCGCATGGCGCGTCCTTCGGCAGACGGGATCTCGATCAGGCTGTGATCGGAGGCGAGGCCGGTGGTGGCGCAGCCGTATTCGCGCTTCAGGCCCTCGGCGTCTTCGTAGTTCATCTTGAGTAGCCAGGAGATGTCGCGCGTCATGTGATCGGCGGCGATGGGGATGGCGGTTGCGAGCAGCAGCGCCTCGCCGTCGTAGATGGCAAGGTGCGTCGATTGCGCGCCGATATCGATGACCGCGACTCCGCGCGCGCGATCCTCTTGCAGCACGGCGGCATACGCCGCGGCGACGCCTTCGAAGACCGATTCGTCCACCGCCAAATGCGCCTGGTGAACCGCGTCGATGAGAGCCTGATGCTCCTGCATCGAGGTGGTGACGACGTGAACATTGGCTTCGAGCCGAGCGCAAAGGATGCCTTTCGGATTGCGGTAACCGGATCGTCCGTCTAGCGTGAAATCCTGGGGACAGACCTGCAGCACCTGCCGGTCTTCTTCTAAACGCACGCGCGCGGCGAGCTCCACCGCGTAGCGCAGATCGTCCGGCTCGACATTTCTCCGCCTGCCGAATTCGTAAACGCCGCGGCTGTTGACCCCCGCCACCGAGCCGCCCACGCCGATGACCGCCGATTCGGGTGACGCCTGCGCGCGCAGCTCGGCCTCGTGCAGGGCAAATTGAATACTTTCGGTCAGCGCGCCGCGATCGGTAAGCCGGCCGCGCGTCCAGCCTTGCACCGGCGCTTCGCCGTAGCCGAGAAATTTCAGGCTCTCTTCTTCAAGCGTGCAAATGACCACGCGCGTGCTGGTACTGGCCAGGTCCAGCCCTGCCGCCAGTTTCGCTTTACCGGCCATCGTTCCGGCCTCCCCTCGTCGTAATCACGCCGTCCACGCGCAGATCGTAAATCGTGGCCTCCGGCCGCCGCGCTTCAATTGCGCTGTAATTGGCCAGAAAATTCTTTAAACGCTCGCGATAGTTTTCGTCGCCCAACTCAAGACCCAATACACGATTGCCCATATGCTCTTCGACGATCAGGTTGTCAGGATCGCTCACATTTATTTCGGAAATCCGCGCTGCGAGCGGGCCGATTCCCTGCAGCATCTCCATCACGCGCCCGACGCAGGCGCGGCGATTCTCGATCGGCTGCGATTGCGAAATTCCTTCGATAACAGGCAGAGTGAATCGGGCCGGCACGCGCGGCCGCAGGATATAGCCGTCCTTGTCGATCAAGGCAAATTCCGAACTCCCGTTCTTGCGCGGCGGCAGGTGCACGAAGGCGACCGGCACGCGCTCGTGGATGGTCACGCGCAGGGTGTCCGGCCAGACTTTGGAAACGGTCGCGTCCTTTACCCAGGCGAGATCGAGCAATTCCTTCCTGCGTTTGTGAATCGGCGCCAGATAAAGGCTGCGGCCCAGATCCTGCGCGAACACCTCGCGGATGCGGGTTTTCGACGCATAATGAACTCCCTCGATCGTGAGGCTCGTGCTTGCGTTGGCAAAATCGACCGGCTCGCTGAGAATGAATCGCGGATCGTTGATGAGGAACTCCTCAGTGTGACGCCAGGCAAGGAGCACGAGGAACAGCAGCACAATGCCCGCCCCGACCCAGATCGAAAAGCGCACCCAGTGTACTTCGGCAAACGGTTGGAAGAGGCCGAGTTGTTGCTGCTGCCGACGCGCCAAGCTAAGCCCTCCGCCTTTCGGGCGCGGTTGCCCGGAGTTTCTCGACAATCTTCGCCGCAGCCTGCGAGACATTTCCGGCGCCAAGCGTCAGAATGACATCGCCGGGCTGGGCGGCGGCGGCGATGGCGTCGATGCCGTCTTCGAGCGTGGCTACGTAATGCGCGGAGCGGTGCCCATGCGCCCGAATTTTTTTCAGCAGCGCCGGCGAAGTCACGCCGTTCAGGGCCGGCTCGGAAGCGGCGTAAATGTCCAGCAGGTAGAGATCGTCGGCCAGAAGGAAGGCGGCGGCGAATTCTTCACCCAGGTGCTTGGTGCGGGAAAAGCGGTGCGGCTGGAACAAAACGCGGATGTGGCTATAAGGAGAGAGCCGCGCAGCAGCCAGAGTAGCTTTGACCTCGGTCGGATGGTGAGCGTAATCGTCGATCACGGTCACTCCATGGACCACGCCGCGAACGCTGAATCTGCGGTCCACGCCGGAAAACGCCGCCAAGCCTTCGCGAATGCGGGCAAGAGGCACGTCCATTTCCAGCCCGACGCCGATAGCGGCGGTTGCGTTCAGAACATTGTGGATGCCGGGGACGCCCACGTGGAAGCGGCCCAGAGGTCCGCTGCGCCGGCGGACGGAAAAGTCGCCAGCATCGGGACCGAGCGCCACGTCCTCAATTTCGAGGTCCGCCTGAGCGACGCGGCCGTAGGTGACGCTGCGCCGGGTGACTCGCGGAAAAATCTGCTGCACGTTTTCGTCTTCCATGCAGAGGATCGCGGCGCCGTAGAACGGGACTTTATTGATGAAGTCCAAAAAAGCCGCGCGCACGCCGTCGAGCGATGGATAGTGGTCGAGATGTTCGCGATCGATATTGGTGACCACGGCGACGATCGGCGCGAGTTTCAGGAACGATCCATCGCTCTCGTCCGATTCGACCACCAGGATGCTGCTCTTGCCCACGCGCGCGTTCGAGCCCTGCATCGCCGCAACCTTACCGCCTACGACCACCGTCGGATCCATATCCCCCGCGTTGAGGACGGAGGCGACCATCGAGGTGGTTGTGGTTTTGCCATGACTGCCCGCGATGGCGACGCCGAACTTCAGGCGCATCAGCTCCGCCAGCAACTCGCCGCGCGGAATCACCGGAATCTGGAGCCGGCGCGCCTCGGCTACTTCGGGATTCGTGGCGTCGAGCGCCGAAGTGACGACCACGGCTTTGGCTCCGGCAACGTTTTGGGCGCGGTGTCCGGTATGGATGCGGGCGCCCATTTGCGCCAGATGTTCGGTCGTCGGAGAAAGCTTGAGATCGGACCCCGACACTTCGTAACCCAGGGTGAGCAGAACTTCCGCGATGGCGCTCATCCCGATGCCCCCGATTCCCACGAAGTGCACGTGTTGGGGCTTAAAAAACATTTCTCAAACGTATTGTTCCGGCTTTCACCCCAGCATGTCAATGCGAAAACTGCCGGTTCGACAATTTTCTCTTGATTTTTTTCGTGGAGCAGCCCTTGGGGCTGCTATGCCGCCGTTCGGATGCCCGCCAACCGGCAGAAAACCCCGAAGAAAGGATAGCGGTAGGGATTCCGTTTCGTGAGCTAGAGCGACGCCAGCCACCGCCGGACCATCTCTTTGGTCTTTGCGTCGATCTCGTCGTTCTCCAAAACTACTTGCCTCGTGTGCACATCCAAGGCCTTCACGGCCTCGTGCGGCTCCACGGTCTCCAGACGAACGATCGGATTCTCCTTTTCGTCGATGATGCGCACGCGCACCTCGCCCGTCTTTCCCTGCCCTTTAACAAACTTCTCGATGGCCAGCCGCTTGGGAGTGTGTGCTTCCATGCCACAATGCTATCGAATACGATCTTAAAACGGTATGCCTTCGCAATTTTCCGGTGGACTGCAAAACCAGCCGCTCTGGTTTAAAGACGCGATTATCTATGAGGTCCACGTCCGCGCCTTCCGCGACAGCAATGCGGACGGCATCGGCGATTTCCGCGGGCTCGCGGAAAAACTCGATTATCTGGAAGACCTGGGCGTCACGGCCATCTGGCTGCTGCCGTTCTTCCCCTCGCCCTGGAAGGACGACGGCTACGACATCTCCGATTTTCGGACCGTTCATCCGGCCTATGGAAGCTTGCGCGATTTCCAGAATTTCCTGAAAGAAGCGCACCGCCGCGGGATACGCGTCATTACGGAGCTGGTTCTCAATCACACCTCCGATCAGCACGACTGGTTTCAGCGCTCGCGCAGGGCGGAGCCCGGCTCGCGCTGGCGCGATTTCTACGTCTGGAGCGATTCGGCGGCAAAATATGCCGGCACACGCATTATCTTCAGCGATTTTGAACCATCGAATTGGCGCTGGGATGACTTGGCGAAGGCTTTCTATTGGCACCGCTTCTATGCGCATCAACCGGATCTGAATTACGATAATCCGCTGGTGCGCCGCGCGGTCATGCGCACGCTCGATTTTTGGGCCGAGATGGGCGTGGACGGCTTTCGTCTCGACGCCATCCCGTACCTTTACGAGCGTGAGGGGACCAGTTGCGAAAACCTTCCCGAAACGCACGCCTTCCTGAAAGAATTGCGCCAGCATCTCGACGCTACCCATCCCAACCTCATGCTGCTGGCCGAAGCGAATATGTGGCCGGAAGACGCGGTTGCCTATTTCGGCAATGGCGACGAATGCCACATGTCGTTTCATTTTCCGCTGATGCCGCGCCTGTTCATGGGGCTGCGGCTGGAGGACCGCCTTCCCATCGTCGAAATTCTGAGCCGCACGCCGGCCATTCCGGAAACCTGCCAATGGGCGCTGTTTCTGCGCAACCACGACGAACTGACGCTCGAAATGGTCACCGACGACGAGCGCGATTACATGTACCGCGTCTACGCCTCGGATCAGCGCGCCCGCATCAATCTGGGCATTCGCCGCCGCCTCGCGCCCTTACTCGGAAACGACCGCGCGCAAATCGAGCTGATGAACGCGCTGCTGTTCTCCATGCCGGGCACGCCGGTGCTTTATTACGGCGACGAGATCGGCATGGGCGACAACGTGTATCTGGGCGACCGCAATGGGGTACGCACGCCGATGCAATGGGGTCCCGATCGCAACGCGGGATTCTCCAATGCCAACCCGCAGAAACTCTATCTTCCGGTGAACATCGATTGGGCCTATCACTACGAGACCATCAACGTCGAGGCGCAGGAAGACAACACCAATTCGATGCTGAACTGGATGAAGCGCCTGATCGCGCTGCGCAAGCAGTACAAAGCCTTCGGGCGCGGCACGATCGAGTTCCTCCAGCCCACGAATCCGCGCGTCCTGGCGTATTTCCGCCGTTATCAGGAGGAAACCATTCTGGTGGTCGCCAATCTCTCGCGCTATCCACAGGCGGTGCAATTGGATCTGCACAACTTCGAAGGCCACACGCCCGTGGAGATGTTTGGCCGCACCGATTTTCCGGAGATCGGCGAAGGCTATTATCCGCTCACAATGAGTTCCAATTCGTTCTTCTGGTTCACGCTGGAGCCGCGGAAAGTGACCGCGGAGATCTCTGCGCCGCGCGCCGAGACTGGCGAGGCCGAGATGCCCCTGGTTCTGGCTGCTTCGCTCGAGCGCATGTGGGAACCCAATATGCGCTCCAGCATCGCCGCCGTGCTTCCGCGCTATGTTGCCGCCCAGCGCTGGTTCCGCGGCAGAAACCGGCG
>JBOGMI010000002.1:0-1907 GCA_050746645.1 Bryobacteraceae bacterium
GTGCCGAACGGAAGCTCGTAACTGGCCCGTTTGTGCGTTACCCAGATATAGATCAAGCCGATCACCGACCCGGCAATTGCGCCGATCACGAGCGCCAGCAGCCCCGCCCCGAGGCCCAGGAAAACGCCCAAAAGCGCAAGCAGTTTGACATCGCCCAAGCCAAGTCCCGGGCGGCCGCGAAGGCGCGCGTAGATCGCCGCCGTTAGCCACATCGGCACCGCAATGATTACGGCGCCCGCCGCGGCATTCAACAAGGATTGCCAGACCGCTCCCGCAGCCGGAACGAAAAGCTCCGCCAAGCCGCGAGGCAGATAGACAAAGATCGCAAAGAGAACACCTGCTGCCAGACCGCCGAGAGTCAATTCGTCGGGAAGCATGCGCTCCTCCAGGTCGGTCCAGAACAGCACGATCAGAATCGCTTCGAAGACCACCCATTTCAGCGCGCTCAGGCTCCATCCATACTTCGCAGCGGTTAAAGCAAAAGCAATCCCAGTTACTAACTCAACGATCGGGTATTGCCATCCGATCGGCTGGCGGCAACCGCGGCAGCGCCCTCTAAGATACAGATAGCCGAGTAAGGGAACATTGTCGTACCAGGCGATGGCGCGGGCGCACTCGGGGCAGAAGGAGCACGGGAACACGACCGACATCCCGCGCGGAATGCGGTAAATACAAACGTTGAGAAAACTGCCGATCAGCAATCCGGCGATTCCCACGAGCAGCGGATACAGGAGACCGGGATCAGCCGGCAAGCACCCTCCGGTAACTCGCCAGCGTTCCCGAAACCAGCTTCTCCCGCGAAAAAAATTCGGCCACTCGCGCTTTTGCGCCTTCGGCGAGCGAGCGCGCCAGCGCCGGATCGCCGGACAAGCGGCACATCGCGCGAGCGACTTCTTCCGCGTCGTTGTCCACCAAAATTCCCGAAACCCCGTCGGCGACCGCTTCGGACAAGCCGCCCGCACGGCTGGCAATTACGGGCACGCCGAGGCTCATGGCGAGAAGAGCCGCCGAGCCCAGGCCCTCCGAGCTGCTGATGTAGACAAACATCGAAGCGCCGGCAAGATCGCCAACGAGAGCTTCGGAAAAGATCACCTTGCGCCCCGAAATGCGCGCCGCGTGCTCGACCAAATCGCGGCCCTTGCGCGGATCGCGCGAGGCCAGCGCCACCACCGGCCCGTCTGCCTTCCACGAGCAGGCCTCGCACCCCAGCTCGACGCCATCGGGAACCACGTCGATCTTCTCGCCGGGCACGCCCGCCCGCCTCAATTCGCGGCGCACGCACTCGGAGATCGCAATGAAGCGCGCGGGCCGGCGGTATTTCCAGGCGGATGCCAGCGAATGTCTGATCGGGAAAGCGACCCGCCGCGACACCACCAGCGGTGCTCGCGCTGCCAGCGCCGCCAGCGTGTGTCCGCGGCTATCGTGCGCATGAACCAGATCGGCTTTTCCGGATGCCTCGAAAATCGGCTTGAGCCTCGCCATTCGTACGGGAAAGCCCTGGTTTTCGGCTGCGCGGCGCAGCGGGCCGCCCGGACGCGCGACCAAAATGCATTCACAGCCGGCGGCGCGCAATCCCTTCATCAGCAGTAAAACCTGGTGCTGGCCGCCGCGCATTTCCCTGCCGGTGTCGATGTGCAGAATTCGCAAGGTTCACTTCCGTCCAGGAGCCATCAGCCGCGCCTTGCAATATTTCACAAAATTGTAGAACGCGGCCATGTAGGCGATGGCCAAGCCCTCGGGACCATCCAAAAACCCGAGTTTGAGAACATACGCGCGGAAAAACGTCCACGGCGGATCGCAGAGAATTTTCCCGATCGGCACCTGCTTTCCGGCCGCGGCGATCTCCTGCGCGGCCAGCGTGGTGTAGCGGTCCATGCTGCGCAAGTGCTCGGAAAGCGAGTCACAGG
>JBOGMI010000003.1:0-7520 GCA_050746645.1 Bryobacteraceae bacterium
GGCGCGTACCTGGCCGTGCTGAACGGCGCCTCCGCGGTTGTTTTCGGAGGCGGCATCGGCGAGAACACGCCGCTGGTGCGCGAACGCATCTGCGAAAACCTTTCCGCTTGCGGCATTGTGCTGGACCGGCAGCTCAATAACGAGACTGTGGACAGGGAAGGCGCAATCACGGCGCCTGCTTCTCCGATTCCGGTTTGGGTCATTCCCACCCGTGAAGGTTTGATGATGGCTCAAGAAGCAAGCAAACAGAACCCCGAGGCGTTAGCGAGGGGACCGGCCCTCCGCACCGCTTCCTAACGGTCGCGGTTCTGTTGCATCCTGAAAGAAGATGAACACCCTGCGCATATCTGCAATCGGCTGTCTCGCGGCGGCGTCACTCTGGGCCGCCCCCAACTCGACAGGCGAGTGGACCGGGAAAATGCCCCTGCCTAATGGGAATACGACCAACGTGCAATTGGTCCTGAAGGCCAGTGCTCCTGAGCTCGATGGAACCATCACCTTTCGCAATCGGATGGCGCGAATCGCCAATGGTAGCGAAAAGGGCAATAGAATCTCGTTCGACGTTGTGCGTGACTTCGGCGGCCATCAGGTCAAGCGGCATTTTCAAGGCACCCTGGCGGGTGACACCATGCACCTCACGGTCACGCGTGAAGCCTCCATGAGGCGCATGGGGCATGGCCCGCGCAAATTCGATCTCCAGCGGGCGCGGCACTGATGCGGGCGAGCTTTCGGGCGCAAAGGTCATAATCAAGCATGGCCTTTGAACGCGAGGTAGAGCTCGCGAAGCTGCTGGCTCAGGAAGCCGGCTCGGTAGCTCTCGATTATCAGCGGCGCGGTTTTATCACCGAACAGAAGCCGGACGAATCTCCCGTGACGGCGGCGGACCGTGCCTGCGAAACGCTCATTGTGGATCGGATTGCGCGTGAATTTCCCGAAGACGGCGTGCTGGGCGAAGAGGGCGCGAGCCGCGAAGCCGCTAACGGCCGCCGCTGGATCATCGATCCCATTGACGGCACCAAGGATTTCGTCCGCGGCATTCCCCTCTGGGCCGTACTGATCGCCCTCGAGGAAAACGGCGAAATTGTTGCCGGCGCCGCACACAGCCCGCGTCAAGGGTTGCTGCTGTCGGCCTCTCGCGGCGGCGGCGCCTGGTCCAACGGCTCGCGCATCCACGTATCGGATCGCACCAAACCCGAACAGGCGATCCTGTCTTTCAATGGATTCAATAAAGCCGGGGTCACGCCCTTGGCGCCGAAACTGCTCGGCTGGGCGCGCCGGTTCTGGGCCGTGCGCAGTCTCGGCGGAGCCAATGACGCCATGCTCGTCGCGCAAGGCCAGGCCGATGTCTGGATCGAACCGAATGCCGCCCCCTGGGATTTGGCGCCTTTGAAATTGCTGATCGAGGAGGCGGGCGGGAAATTTGCCGGCTTCGATGGCAAGAATTCGATTTATGGCGGCAACGCCTTCGCCTGCACGCCGGGCCTGGAGCCTTACGTCCTCGAATTGTTGCGCGACGGCGCAGCTTCGCGAAGCATCTAAAACGCGTGAACGGATACGAAGAACTGCGCACCGCCGCAGCCTGGATCGACCTGTCGGCGCGCGGGAAAATTCGCATCACCGGCGAGGATCGCGCCCGCCTGGTGCACGCCATGTGTACCAACCATGTCAAGAATCTCCAGCCCGGCGATGGCTTGTATGCGTTTTTCCTCAACGAAAAGGGACGCATCTTCGCCGATGCATATATCTACAACTTCGGCGAAAGTTACCTGATCGATACGGAACCGGAGGTTAAGCAGAAACTCTTCGATCACCTCGACCGCTACATCATCGCCGACGATGCCGTGCCCGAAGACGAGACCGAAAAATGGGATGTAGTTGCGATCGAAGGGCCGAAAGCCGCGGAGGTTGCCGCTTCGCTCGGAATCGCCGTGTCCGAGAAGCAATATGCAGTGGCTCCGTGGGAGGCCGGATTCATTGCCCGCGTCCACAGCGCGGGAATCGATGGCGTTCGCATCTTTGTTCCTGCCGTCGCCAGACAAAACTTGCTGGATCGGCTCGCCGGGTTCCAGATTCCGCAGGCCGATGCGGAAGCGGCGCGCACCGTGCGCATCGAAAACGCGATTCCGCGCTATGGCGACGAAATCACCGAGCGCTATCTGGTGCAGGAGACGGGCCAGATGCACGCGGTGCATTGCAGCAAGGGCTGCTATCTCGGCCAGGAGATTGTCGAGCGCGTCCGCTCCCGCGGTCAGGTCCATCGCGTACTGATGCCGGTTCGCATCAAAACCAATACGCCGCCGGAGCCGGGAACCCGGCTGACCGCGCGCGGCGCCGACGCGGCCGAAATCGCGTCCGCAGTCTACTCGCCCGCCCACGGCGAAGTGGCGGCGCTGGCTTATGTGCGCACGGAAGTGCAATGCGAAAAGCCTGTGCTGATCGTGAAGGGCAGCGAGCCGCCGGTCGAAGCGGTTCTCTAACATAATTAAAGGAGATGACCGGGCGAGTGCTGGCTCTCGATGTCGGCAAGAAGAGGATCGGCCTCGCTGTTAGCGATCCTCTGGGCATCACCGCGCAGGGACTCCAAACTCTGGAGCGCACACGCATTCGCGACGATCTCGATCAATTGAAGCGGATCGCCGCTGAAAAGGACGTGCGCAAACTGCTGGTCGGCAGGCCGCTGCATATGAGCGGATCGGAAAGCCGCCAGGAAGTGTATACCAGGGAATTCGCCGAGCGCCTCGGCCGGCACTTGGGGTTGCCGGTGGTCTATCGGGACGAGCGCCTCACCTCCGCCGAGGCCGAGCGCACCTTGCACGAAGGCCGCGCCACGCTCGAAGAACGCAGAAAAGCTGTGGACCGCATGGCCGCGGTCTTGCTGCTGCAAAGCTATCTCGATACCGTGAGCGATTCATGACACCGCTACGCCGGATCGCCCGGGTATTCGCCGCGCTGGTCATCCTTCTGGCCATCATTGCCGCTGCTTATTGGTTTTTCGGCCCCTATCGCGGCTTTCAAAACCCGGCCTTTGTGGACATTGAGCATGGCGCCTCTTCGCGCGGCATCGCGCGCGATCTGGAACAGCACGGAATTGTGCGCTCCTCCTGGGCATTTCTCATGGTGCGCGCACTGCATCCCAACGCCACGCTGCAAGCCGGCGAATACCGCTTCGATAAGGCCCAAACGCCCTGGACCGTCTTCGACAAAATCCGCCACGGCAAAGTTTTTTTTCGGGATTTGACCGTCCCCGAAGGCAGCAATATCTTCGATATCGCGAACTTCCTGAAGAGCCTCAACAGCGTGACCGGGCAGGCGTTCCTGAAACAGGTTGCAGATACCAGCGGCGTCCACGACCTCGATCCGCTGGCGCCCAATCTGGAAGGCTATCTCTTTCCTTCCACCTACCGCATCACGCACACCACCACTGCAAAGCGCCTCTGCCGAATGATGACCGGCGAGTTTCGTAAGACCTGGGCCGCGCTCGGCGGCCCGGCGGATCCGGCGGAAATCCACAAGATCGTCACCGTGGCTTCCATGGTCCAAAAAGAAACCGCCGTCCCGGAAGAGCGGGCGCTGGTCGCCTCTGTTTTTTTTAACCGGCTGCGGCTGGGAATGCCGCTCCAATGCGACCCGACAACCATCTATGCCGCGCTGCTGGGCGACCGCTACACTGGCGTGATCCTCAAGTCCGAGTTGGCCAGTAAGAACCCGTATAACACCTACACCCACGCCGGCCTTCCGCCGGGTCCCATCTGTAATCCGGGAAAAGCTTCGCTCGAAGCTGCGCTGCATCCGGCCAAAACCAAATATCTGTATTTTGTCGCCCGCCCCGACGGTTCCGGCCACCATACTTTCTCCACCACCCTTGCGGCGCAGGAGAGAGCGGTAAGAGTGTACCGCAGAATGGCCGCGCGCTAGTGTCGCCCGTCCGCTCCCTGACGGTCGCGGTTCTGCACCCGAACAGAACCCCGAACGACAGTGAGGGGCTTGTGCCTCCATGCACACGTGTGCATAATGGAATTATGGAGCAGCAGCCGCTACACCACGTCGACGAATGGGACGATTTCGTCGCCGCCCGTTATAAACAAGGAAAATCGGAAGCCGAGTTTCGCAACTACAAAGCCGACGCTAATCCCACCGTCACCGAGTTCTACCGCCAGAACCACGCGCACCAGACGCTGCGATTCGTGCTGCAAAAGAGGAAAGAGTATTGCGGGTTGAAGCGGGACAAGAAAAGCATCTGGGAGATGGCCGACTATCTCAATACGCTCGTTGACGACAGCGACCCCGATACCGACCTGACGCAGATCGAGCATCTGCTGCAAACTTCCGAAGCCATCCGCAAGGACGGCCATCCGCGCTGGTTCGTGCTGGCCGGTTTTATTCACGATCTCGGAAAAGTGCTGTGCCTCTATGGCGAGCCGCAATGGGCCGTCGTCGGCGATACCTTTCCGGTCGGCTGTGCCTATTCGGACGAGATCGTTTTCCCCGAGTTCTTCGCGGCCAATCCCGATAGCAAATATCCCGGGTACCAGACGAAACTGGGCATCTATCGGAAGAACTGCGGGCTGGATAACGTCTACTTGTCCTGGGGCCACGACGAATATATCTATCGCGTCGCGCGCGATTACCTCCCGCTGCCCGCGCAGTACATGCTGCGCTACCACTCGTTTTATGCGGCCCACAGGCACGGCGCCTACGAATATTTGATGAACGATCAGGATCGCGAGATGTTCGAGTGGGTGCGTAAGTTCAACGCCTACGATTTGTATTCGAAAGGGCGTGAACGTCCGAAGCTCGGCGAGGTCAAGCCTTACTACGAGGATTTGGTCGCGGAGTTTTTCCCGCCCGCGCTCGCTTGGTAAGTAGTGGAATAGGCCTTTGGCCTGTTCTGGCGCAGAAGAAGGCGGTGACAGGCCAAATGGCCTATTCCACAAATCTGCCCGTTGAGCCCCGTACCACAAGCTCTCCCCGAATCACGATCTCTCTTTCCGCATGCTCGCCGCCGAGCACCGCAAGCAGCAGTTCCATCGCGCGGCGGCCCATCTCTCTCTTCGGCTGGCGAACCGTGGTAAGCCCAGGCTGAAGAAGTTCGGCAAAGAAAATATCGTCGAACCCGGCGACCGACAAGTCTTTCGGAACCGCCAGCCGGTTTTTCGCCGCCTCTTGCAGCACGCCCAGCGCCGACATATCGTTGTAGCAGAAAATAGCGCTTGGCCGGCCGCGACGCGTGAGCAAGGGGGCGGCCGCTTGCGCCGCTCCTTCGGGCTTGCCATCGCCGTGCACCACGAACTCCTGCCGCAACGGTAAACCCGCCTCTTCCAGCACTTTCCGGTATCCCGCGAAACGCTCGCTATCCGAGTGCAACCCAGTCCGGTCTCCCACGTACCCAATCTTGCGATGCCCAAGCTCGATCAGATGGCGCGCCGCCAAATACGCGCCGTGTACGTTATCGATGCTCACCGAATGAACAAACCCGTCCGGATGCTGGTTGTTGAGGAGCACGACGGGAATTTTTAGTTCCGACAGCAGCGGCGCATAGAGCGCGCCGACACGCGAAGAAGCGACCAGAATGCCGTCCAGCCGGCGCTCCTGAAACGAACGCACCACCGCGATTTCGCGCTCCGGGTCGGCCTGCGAACTGGCCAGAATCACCGAATAGCCGTGCCGGTTCGCGGTCTCCTCGATGCCCGCCACGACCTCGCCGTTGAAGGGATCGGCGATGGAGGTAACCACGGCGCCGACGGCGCGCGTCCTTTGCGTCACCAAACTGCGCGCCACCGCACTCGCGCTATAGCCGGCCTCGCTGGCAATCTTCTGAATGCGCAGCGCGGTTTTGGGCGAGATCAGCGGGCTGTTGCGCAGCGCGCGCGAAACGGTGGAATGCGAAACCCCGGCCAGCCGGCCGATATCTTTAATCGAAACCGCCATGCCCTCGTAGCGCACGCACTCATGCGTGCCGCGTCGAGACTCGTCTCGACGCATGTTGTGGGACAGACCATCGTCTTTTGTGGCCTGTCTGTCTACTGTGCCGCTACTTCCCTGGCGCAGGCGTTCCCGGCGCTGCCGGCTTCTTCGTCGTCGCTCCCGGGACATGCGGCACGTCAATCGGCCCTTCGTTCGCCGTGGTCTTGTTATACAGAACGATGATGTCCCGCGTAATGTCCGTGTCGGTGGCCGCATAGAGAATCGGATTGCTCGGATTGCTGTCGTCGAGCACCATCGTGTAGCCGTTGTCCTTCGCGTACTTGCTGATCACCGCCATCAGGCGCTGACCCAGCTTTTGCAGGATTTGCTGCTGCTCGTTCTGCAAATCTTCCTTGGCGTCCTGCATGTCGCGCTGCAGCGTGCGTTTATCGTCGTCGACCTTGCGCTGCTCGTCGGCCCGCTTTTGCGCGCTCATGACGTTGGCGCTCTTTTGCAACTGTTGTTCTTCCTGCTGGATTTGTGCCTTGCGCGCATCGAATGCTTGTTTCTTTGGCTCGAACTCGGCGGTGAGTTTCTTGTTCGCCGCCTGTCCGTCCTTGGTTCCCACCAGCGCTCCTTGAAGGCTCATGATGGCGATCTTCTCGGGATGGGTGGCGGACGGGGGATCGGCCGCGGCCGGCTTCTGCGCATAACTACCGATAGCGAGCGACAGCAATGCCGCCGGGATCAAACTGCGTTTCATAAAGATCTTACTTCCTGCTTCCTGTCTGTGGATTTCCTATTATGATTGCACAATTTCTTGCAGAGCGGTCCCCTCCCGGTCGGGCCATGTTCGGAGCCGCGACCGCGAGGGAGCGGTGGCCCGCCTCAGAACACCCGCCCCACGGTGAACTGAAACATCGAATGCTTCTCCTGCCAGGGGATCGGTGCTCCAAGATAGTTCTTCTGGGCGAAATTGTAGGTCGCGGCACTGGGGAAAAACGCCTCGTCAGCGATCACCGGCGGCTGCAGAATCGTGTTCACATAGCTCAAATTGTAAGCCCAATAGAGCCGGAACGGCGCATGCACCACCGGCATGATGACCTGCAACTGAATCCCGGTCGAGATGCGTGGCTTCTCGGTTCCAGGCGCGATCACCGCGCGAGCATTGAATTTGTATTCCGGGAAAGCGCTCTGGATCTGCGCCACGCGCCCCGGATTCAGGCCCAACTGGCTGGGGAAGAGGATCCGATCGATGCCCACGTCCACAAAGGGCTCCAGCGTCAACGGCCCGAAGATCGGGATGCGGTATTCGAAATTGAATACCGATGCCAGGTCGCCGCCGGGCATCACGAGTTGGTAGGCGGGCACGCTCGTGTACATTTGATTTTCCGCTACCGTTCCGTCTGACGCGATGGCTTTTTGCACTCGCGGCGTGCCGTCTGCGTTGTACACCGGAACCGAAGTGATCGTCGGAATGTAGGCGAAGGGGCTGATGGTCATGATGTAGAAGCCGCGCACGTCGTCTTCGCCGCCAATGTAATAGCGGCTGTACGGTGGCGCGACCTTGCCGTTGAATCCGGTGATCATCCGTGCGTTCCAGTGAAACGCCAGAA
>JBOGMI010000004.1:0-3538 GCA_050746645.1 Bryobacteraceae bacterium
GAACACGCGGGCCGACGTCATCGCCGACCTGGACCATTTCCCGTTTCCCTTCCGCGACGGCTCGTTTCGCGAAGTGCGCGCGACGCACGTGATCGAACACGTCGCCGATGTCATCCGCACCATGGAGGAGTTCCATCGGCTGCTCGCGCCGCGCGGCCGCGCTATGATCGTCACACCGCATTACACCGATTTCAGCTCCTTTTGCGATCCCACGCACCGTTGGCACCTCAACAGCTTTTCCCTCCGCTATTTCACCGGCGACGACGGAGGCTTCGGCTATTACTCGGGCGCCCGTTTTCGTGAGATTTCGACCCGCGTAAAGCTACTTGCTTTATGGAGATACACCGGCTTTGAATTCCTGGTGAATCGCTCGCGCCGATTCCGGCGTTTTTGGGAATTCTACCTTTGCTATCTCGTCCGAGGCAAGGTCATTCAATGGGAGCTGGAGGCGGTGAAGGAAGCATAAGCTGGCTGCAGCCATCCCAGCTTCTCTGGAAGCTGAGTGATCGCGCGAGACAGCACCGCGAATCCAAAATCCTGGCGCCGCATACCGCTCTCGGCCGGCGCGGGGAGGATCTGGCTCATCGCTATTTGCGCAGCGCGGGATATATGGTGGTGGCGCGCAATTACCGTCCCGGCGGCGGGCAAACCGAAGTGGATCTCATAGCGCGAGACAGAGACACGGTGGTGTTTGTGGAAGTGAAATCGCGCGCGACCGACGAATTCGGCAGCCCGGACCGCGCCATTGGCGCAGAGAAGCGCAAGCACATCGTGCGCGCCGCACGGGCCTATGCAACTCGCGCCGGAATCGAATGGTCGCAGGTCCGATTCGACGTCATCTCGATCGTATTCACCAATCCGCCTTCCCTCATTCACCAGAAAGACGCCTTTTTCGAAGGCCGCGCCCGCTAAATGCCGTCAGGCTGCTTCCATGCTCGTTCTGCTGAGCGACTCGGCTTCGATGAAGATACGTTCGATGAAGGGATACTCGCCGCGCACGCTCTTCTCGAGCCGATCCACGGCCGCAGTTACTTCGGCCGCCGACAGACCTTTGTGAAACTGTACCTCGAGCGCAAGCAACACCGAACTGGGACCGAAATACATCGTCAGCGGACCGCCCACGCGTTCGACCGCGGGATCGGCGGCCGCAAGCTGGCGGATCTTCTCGCGCGTCGGGCGATCCACGCCTTCGCCGATGAGCAGACCCTTGGATTCGATCGCCAGAATCACCGCAACCGCGGCCAGCGTTAGCCCAACCAGGATCGCGCCAACTCCATCGAGAAGCGGGAGCTGAAACAGATGGCCGAGAAAGATACCCAGAAATGCAAAGAGCACGCCGAATACCGCCGCAACATTGTCGAGAAGCACGGTAAACAGAGTCGGGTCTTTGCTCGTATGCACGCCTCTCCAATAGCCGTGCCGCCCCGCCGAGCGCCGGAAATCGCGCGCGGCAATCACCACTGTGATGACCTCGAATACCGCCGCAATCGCCAGCACGCCGTAATTCCATGCATCGTCGGTGCTCTCGACCGGATACAGCACGCCATGCACGCCTTCATATAGAGACAAGCCGCCGCCGATGGCAAAGATCAGGACGGCAACGATCAGGCTCCAGAAATACAGTTCCTTTCCGTAGCCGAAGGGATGGTCCAAGTCCGCCGGCTTTCCGCTCGCGCGCCTGCCCCAGAGCAGCAAGAAGCCGTTTACCGAATCGACAATGGAATGAAACCCCTCGGACAACATGGCCGAGCTTCCGGTAATCGCGGCGGCGATAAACTTCACCACCCCGATACCGAGATCGCATGCAACAGCAAACCAAACTGCTCGTGACGATTCCAATATGGATCCTCTATCGCTGGCTCAGACCCCCATCAACGGCGAGTATTTGCGCGGTGATGAAGTCGGGCGCGGTAAGAAAGAAGCGCACGGCCTCGGCGACTTCCTCCGCTTTCCCGGTCCGGTGCATGGGCGTGGCGTCGAGCACCGCTTTCGACGGCGGACCCTCCTCGGCAAACATGATCACTCCCGGCGCGACGGAGTTCACGGTAATGCGCGGCGCAAAAGCTTTGGCAAGCGCCTTGGTCAGCATGACGGCGCCCGCTTTCGAAGCGCAATAAGGGACATGTTCGGCCCAGGGAATCAGTCCTCCGAGCGAGCTGATGTTCACGATGCGGCCCGCCCCACGTTCGTTCATTTGGCGCGCGCCTTCCTGGCAGCAAAAGAACACAGCTTTGAGATTCACATCCAGGATGAAATCCCAATCCGCTTCGGTGACCTTAAGCGGATCGATGCCGGTAAAGCGGCCGGCATTGTTCACCAGGCAATCGAGCAAGCCGAAGCGCTCGCCTACTTCGCGGAACATGCGGCGGATCTCATCGACTTTGGTGAGGTCTGCTTGAAAGATAGGCGCGCCGTTGCAGAGGCGCGAAAGTTCTTCGGCTTCGGCGCGCGAAGCGCTGTAATGAATGGCGACCTGGAAGCCGGAACGGGAGAGATCGAGCGCAATGGCGCGCCCGATGCGTTTGGCGGCGCCGGTGACCAGGACGCGGCGCGGATGGGGATGTTCAGGAAGTGGCATTTTGGGCGAAAAACTGCGAGATCGCGTTCTTCGTATACGCGATATCTTGCGGCGTGTGCGCGGTCGAGACGAATGCGGCTTCAAACTGCGCCGGCGGGAACGACACGCCGCTACCGAGCAAATGATGAAAAAAGCGCCCGAAGCGGGCTGTATCGGAGCGCTTCGCTTCCTCGTAATTCCGCACCGGACCATCTTGAAAAAACAGCGTAAACATGGAGCCTGCGCGGTTGGCGGTCACTCCGGCCGGCAGAGCGGAAAGCAGCTCCGCAGCGTTTTTCTCCAAGGCGCTGTAAAGATCCGGATGATTTTCGATGTAGTGCAGCATGGCGATTCCGGCGCTGACGGCAAGGGGATTGCCCGAAAGCGTTCCGGCCTGATAAACGGGTCCGGTGGGCGCAACGGTCTTCATCACATCGGCGCGGCCGCCATAAGCGCCAACGGGCAGACCGCCCCCGATGATCTTACCAAGCGTGGTCAAATCCGGACGAATGCGATAGATCTGCTGCGCGCCGCCGCGCGCCAGGCGGAAGCCGGTCATGACTTCATCGAAAATGAGCAATGCACCGTAGCGTTCGGTAACTTCGCGCAGACCCCCCAGGAAATCGGGTGCGGGCGGAACGCAGCCCATATTGCCCGCCACCGGCTCGACGATCACGCAGGCGATACGCTGGCCCAATTGTTTAAATGCGCTCTCCACGCGGCCGAGGTCGTTGAACGGCAGCGAGATAGTGGTTTCGGTAAAACACCGCGGAACGCCGGCCGTATCGGGCAGACCGAGCGTGGCGACTCCCGATCCGGCCTTTACCAGCAAGGAATCGACGTGGCCGTGATAACAGCCATCGAATTTGACCGCGAGATCGCGGCCGGTAAATCCGCGCGCGACGCGCAGCGCGCTCATGGTGGCCTCGGTGCCGGAGTTCACCAGCCGCACCATTTCGATGGAATCGACTGCATCGATAA
>JBOGMI010000005.1:0-1079 GCA_050746645.1 Bryobacteraceae bacterium
TCGGCGTAAAATCAAAGAGAACAAATGGCCTTGGACGAATACAAGGTGATCCTTTACCGCAACCATCCTTCGGGCTGGGTTGCAGAGGTGCCTTCGATTTCCGGCTGTTACGCCCTGATGCCGACCAAGGCCGAAGCGCTCGCGGAACTCGAACAGGTATTTGCGATGATCGAAGCCGAGTTTCGCGACAGAGGAGCGCCGCTGCCAGCCGATACGACCGAAATCGTGCATGCCTAGCGCTCGAGCGGATGACTTCCGCCGGGTAGCAGCCCGGATGGGTTTTGAAAAGAGTCGGCAGAGGGGAAGTCACGAGCGGTGGAATCATCCGGACGGCCGCGCCGTTACGATTCCAAGTCATGGTGGCTCCGAAATCGGCCCGCCTCTGTACAACAAGATACTCGCTCAGCTCGGGATCACTTCCGAGGAATTTCGGAGGCTCAAATAGTCCCGCATGAAAATCGCTCTGCTCGGTACGCGCGGCATACCGGCCCATTATGGCGGGTTTGAGACGTTTGCCGAAGAAATCTCCGCCAGACTCGCCGAGCGCGGGCACGCGGTGACCGTCTACTGCCGGGGCAAATCCGAAGCAAAAGAATATCGCAGTGTTTCTTTGCGATATCTGCCGACCATCCGGCACAAATATTTCGACACAATCGCTCATACCGCGCTTTCCACCATGGATGTCCTGTTTCGGCGCTTCGATGCCCTGCTCTATTGCAACGCGGCTAACGCTGCCTTCACTCTTTTGCCGCGTCTGACGGGCATGCCGGCGGCGCTGAACGTGGATGGCCTGGAGCGGCACCGGAAGAAATGGAACCGCCTCGGTAAAGCCTGGTACCGGCTTTCGGAGTGGCTTGCGACCTGGTGCTGCTCGGAGGTCGTCACCGATGCAGCAGCCATTCGGGACTACTATCTTCGGCGCTATGGGAAGCGCTCCACCTTTATTCCTTACGGCGCCGCGGTGGGAAAGCTCGCTTCCGCCGAGCATGTACTTGCGCTGGGCCTGACTCCCGGGCAATATGTTCTTTACGTCAGCCGGATGGAGCCCGAAAACAACGCGCTGCTGGTCCGCCAGGCGT
>JBOGMI010000006.1:0-2133 GCA_050746645.1 Bryobacteraceae bacterium
GTCACATGGATGTTGACATCCGAATGGTTGTAAAGACCGTTCTCATAATGGCCGCCGGTCTTCTCGAGACCGACCACGTCGATGCTGCCGAGGACGCCATGAGCGTCGGCGCGAATGCCAACATGACTCGGCAGCCAGATCGTCGCTTTACCGACGCCGCCCGAAACGTGTACATCATAGCTTTGCGAAGGTTTGCCGCGCAGATCGACGTCGACTTCGCCGGCGCCCATGTTCACCTTCACGCTCTCCAAAGCGAGGCTGCCCAGCTCCAGGCTGGCCTTTCCGGCGCCGCAATTGACCTCCAGCTTCAGGCGCGGATCGTCGTTCACCTGGAGATTCCAGCGGTAGTGCATGTGGGGGCCGAAGTGCACTCCCGATGGCTCCTTGATGTGTACGCTGGTGTCGCTGCCCTCGTTCGACGTATCCACGATAGGCTTGCGGTCGGGAGCGGTGTAGGCGAGCGTGCCTTGAATCAGGTCCTGCGCGCCTCCGCGCAAGACAAGCTCGCCGGCGCCCATATCCAAGTGGACGTCGGCGCGCTTGCTTGCACCGAGAGGCACGGAAACCGGTTCGTACTTCGTGTCGCCACTGTATGCGCCGTTCTGCACGCACCCGGTGGCGACGATCAGGAGGAGGATGGCCGCCGCCGGCCACAGGGCACGAACTCTAGGTTTCATTCCGTCAATCATATACGGATTTCGAGGGGCATTTGTTCACTCCCGCAGGAGCGGGCCACAGCTTGGCAGGCCCAAATGCCTGCTCGACTGTAACTGCTATAGTGGCCAAAAGTGCAGTTTGAGGATTCCATCCAACCGGGCTCGGCCGCTCCCGATTGGATGCGGTTCAAGGGTGCGGTACTCGAGGGCGGATATCAGCTCGAAGACATGATCGCCGCCGATGCGGACTTTGCCGCGTTTCGGGTGCGCGTGCTGGGAGACGCCTCGCTCGACGTAGTGGCGCAATTCTATGCCTGCAACGCGGACGCCGCGGAAAAACAGGTTGCCGACTGGGAGACGCTCGGCGCACTGCGGCATCCTAACCTGAACGCGCCTCTCGGCGCCGGGCGGAAGGAATGGGATGGCCGGGTTGCGGTCTATGTTCTGCTGAAACGAACCGAGGAGCGGCTCTCCGGCGCGTTGGAAGAGCGCGGGCTGCGTCCCGCGGAAGCGGGCACGTTGCTGGAAAGCCTGTCGGGAGCCCTGAAGGCTTTGCACGAGCACGGTCTGGTGCATGGATGCCTTTCGCCGGAACATGTCCTTGCCACTGAAGACTCCATTCTGCTCTCGACCGAATGCGTGCGCCGGGCAGGGATGCAGCCGGGCGTGGCCGCCGCTAAGCCCAAATACATCGCTCCCGAAAATGGCATGCACAACACGACACCGGAAGCGGATATCTGGTGCTTGGGAGCGACTTTGTTCGAGGCCCTGACGCGGAAGGAATGCAGCGCAAGCTGCCGCGAGGAAGGCGCGCGTCTTCCGCTGCCCTTTGGCCGGATCGTGCAACGATGCCTCGAACCGGACCCGCGGATTCGCTGCCGGCTTCCGGAAATCGCGGAACTCTCCGCCGCCGGCGGCCTGCCGCCGCTACCGCAACGCCAGCCAGCAGAACGTCCGCCGCAAGGTATCACCCCGCCGCAAGGTATCACCAAAAGACCGGCGAAGATTTCTTTCCTCTCGAACAGAAACTGGATCTACGGCGCTGTTGCAGCGCTCATTATCGTCACGATCATCGCAGTCGCTCGCCCGCGCCAGCATTCCCAAACCGCCGCAGCTCCGGCGGCGAAAACTTCCTGGCCCACCCGCACCGTCTCGCCCCAGGCCAAACCGCAACATCCGACGAAGAACTTGGAACCGGTTTCCGCTCCACGGCCCCAAGATCCGGTCGCGAGTAAAACGGTGTGGCGCGTTGTCTTGTACACCTACGACCAAAAACAAGATGCCCAGGCGAGCGCACAGCGTATCAATCAACAGCACCCCGGCCTGCACGCCCAGGCATTTCAGCCGAATGGGGGCAGCCTTTACCTGGTTGTGACGGACGGGCAGCCGGATCGTGATGCAGCCGTGCAGTTGCGCAAACAGGCGCTGCGGATCGGCCTGCCGAAAGACGTTTACATCCAGAATTTCCGGCGGTAGC
>JBOGMI010000007.1:0-7896 GCA_050746645.1 Bryobacteraceae bacterium
CGAACCGCCCATGCGAATCGAAGACGGAATCGGGCGAGGGAGCATAATCGCCGCCGGTTTGTGCGGCAATCCGCCGCAGCAGGCGCTCGTTCGCGCCATATGCGCGCGATTCCAGATCGCCCCGGTACACTCCGGTTTCGGGGAACGCGGCGGAATCCGCAACCGGACGTATGCGAATCAATCCGGTTGCTTTCCCAACATGGACACGCCCATAATAAAGGCGCGGCGCGGCCTTTTCCAGATGGACGGGCTTTTCGAAACCCGCGCTCCCAATGGCGAACATTTCAGGCGGGGTTGCAGGCTCACTTACATCCGGCGGCATGCGATAACGGACCGCTATATCGTCATCGGCGGAATCGTAAACAGCATGCGCGCTGTTACGCGGCTGCTTGAGTAACTCGCGGCTAACGTTGATCCAGAACTTATCGAACCCCGCCCAGCCGATCCAGGAATCGGCCCAGCGGCTCTTTGCATCGGAGGAAAAAACCGCCGCGCGTCCCAGGCCGTACTGCCATTCCACATAGAGCGGATCTTTCCTCACCGGATCGATGGAAAGAATGGTTTCGGCTTCCGGCTTAGCGACGAACCGCGTGTATCCCTTTAGCGCCGGGGCGGAATCCATCCCGACGCCATCCAGAATCTGCGCCTGGCGGTCCACGATGGGCTTGAGCGGCTCTTCCACAGCGCTGGATCCGGTAAACTTTTTCACGTCTCTTAACACGATCTGCTTCAGTCCTTTCGGCTGGTCCAAAACATAACTATGACCGCCCGAGATACGCGCCACTTTATCGAGATATTCCCGATTGACATCCAATCCCAAACCGACCGTGGAGATAGTAACGTGATGGAGCAGCGCATCGCGAGCCAGTTGGAAGCTGTCGCCCGCCTCCGAAATTCCATCGGTCAGTAAGACGATGTGTTTATAGGTGGCCTTCACGGCCAGCACCTTGCGATAGGCTTCGGCAAGCGCGGGAGCGATCTGCGTTCCGCCATCCGGGGTAATTCCGGCAATGGAACGATCGATCTGCGGCTTATCTGTCGCCCGGCGCATGGAAACCGCCCAACGGTAAGAATTGTCGAACATCAGCACGCCAATGAGATCCCTTGGCCGCAAATGATCAACCACGCCGATAGCGGACAACCGGGCGAGGCGCATTTTGCGCCCTTCCATCGACGAAGACTTGTCGATGATGAGAGCGACCGCGGTGCCGCCCTTGCCTCTGGGAGGCGCGACTGTAGCGGGCAGCACGCGCCCGAGCGGATCTTGTTCCGCCTGTGCGCGATAGACCTCGCGGCCGCCGCCGATGAGCAGCAAACCGCCGCCGCCTTCGACGTAGTTTGCTATCTCCTGTTTTTCGTCCGGCGTAAAAAAATTGAGGCTGACGTCGTTGAGCACGATGAGCTGCACGCGGCTGAGCGCGGCAGCGAGAGGCGCTGCCTTTTGCGTGACTTGCAGCCCCGAGGCTTCGAGTGTCGAGAGCAGATTCTCGCCGCTTCCCGGCGGGTCTCCGGAGATGTAGAGAACATGGCCCCGGCGAAGCGAAAGTGCGCGGGCGAACAAGGCTTGGCGGCTGCCTTCAGAGATGCGAACACAGATCTCGGCAACGCCCGTTGAATGAATCCTGGCCTGAAGATGAATCTCGTTCACGCCCGCCCTCAAACGGATGGCATGCTCGCCGAGCAGCTTGCCGTCGGCCCGAAGTTCCACCGTGCCTGGGCCGCTTTGAGGCGCCTGCACGTGTACTTCGATGGGAATCCGCGCGCCTGTATAAGCATGCTGCGGCATGTTCGCCGACATGATGCGCAATGCTGTTCCGGATTGAGGAGTTAGAGGAATCGTATCGACGCTAACATGCAAGGGTTTCAGTTCGGCAATGGCGCGCGCGGCGCTGCCTTCATTTTCGTTTCCGTCACTTACTAAGATCAGCCGCGGAACATAGCCGTCCGGCAGCGAAGCCGCGCCCTTCAACAAAGCCCGCTCCAGATCCGTTTCATTGGCGGCAGAACCGGAAGCGAACGGAATGACTTGTACCCAATTCCCCGCCCGGTCACCTCTAATCGCTGCAGCGAGTGACGAGGCGCGGGCCCGTTCCGCGGGCCTGATGCTCTCGGATTGGTCCACCAGAACCGCAGCCGCCACCCTATGCGCGCGGGCTTGGATGGCGGGCATCTCCAGCGCCCAGGCAATGGCGGCAAGACAGGCTATCTTCACGGCGAGACGGCCATATGCCCGCTTCTTTCGTCCAAAAAGGAACCATTCGAGCGCCAGCAAAATCGCGGCTGAGACGGCAAACCATTTCCAAAGCGTGTCAGGGGCGCGCGGCAGGAGATGCCGCGGTGGCAATCCGGTTCGAGTGCCCGCGGGCGGCTTCCAGGCATGCTGCGCAACCGCAGGCAGATCTGCATGCACAACGTGCCGGGCGGCGGCAACGCCTACCGAACCATACGGCGCCGCTTCCACATCCCAGGTGTTGCCGAAAGCAGCCGGCGCGAGCCAATGGAGGAGATTGGCGACGAGCAGCGGCGTTGCGACCTGAAAGCGTAGAGGCTTAGCGAACGGATCAAAACCGATCACCGCGCATTTCGGCCTGCCGGAAGCATCCGGCCGCGCAACCACCACGGGTCCTTCAGGCGTGCTGGCCACCGCCAGGTCGCCTGGAAAGATCTGGAAAATTTTGGTCTGCGGGAGCGCCAAGTTTTCGCTTAATCCGGCGGTGAGCGCCGACGACGAGCGCCACTTCGTGATTTCGCTGGGCGGTTCCTCCGCTCTCACCGGAAGCGGCGATTGGTCGAGCGGAGGGTCGATCCAGAGCGCGGGCACGGCGGTATCCCGAGAGGGACCGAAGCGATCGAAGATCATGACGTCCGCCGGGAGATCGGCTCGATAAGCGGAAGGGCTGTAAAAGACGGGCGCCAGGCCGGCGCCGCCGAACAGCGGCTCTAATACCTGCGGCCGGTCGGTAAAGATCGCAACTCGAATCTGTGGAGAGGCGGGTAATTCGAGTGCGGCGCGATCGTCCATGGAGAGCCGGTCGTGCAGTTCGATTTGGGCGGTAAAGCGGCCGCTGGCATTCGACTTCAGCGCGAATTCGGCCTGCCGCTCTTCGCCCGCGCCGAGAGAAACCGAGCGCGCGGGAAGCGGACGGCCGGCAAATGCGGCGCGGACCACTACCGTGTGCGGCTTGGCATCGTAATTCTTTACACTAACGCTTACCTGCCAATTTGGCGCAGGATTTCGCTGGGCGGCGATGCGGCGGATGCCGCAATTCTCGCGAGAGGCGTGTAACTCGATGACGCGGAGATTTCGCATGCGGCCTGCATTCACCTGTCCGCCCGAGATCATGCCTGGCCCGATGTAGACCATACCGCCGGGATTCCGGCTTTCATTTTCGGCCGAGTGAGCAAACGCGAGCGCGCGATTCAGGTTGAGCGCGCGCGGGGCGGTGACGCTTGCCTGGATCGCCTGGCGAAGCTCCTTACGATTGGAAGTGAACGGCGTTGCCGGCGAAACGAGCGCATCTGCCCGTACCAATAAAACGCGATCGCTCGCGGAAAGCCGGCCAAGATATTTGCGCGCGATCTCCTTTTCCCGAGCCAGCAGCGTCTGGCCGGCGCTCGCCTCGCCGGTCCACGCCGAGGTATCCAGAATCAGAACGTAATCGCGCCCGCCGGGCCGCGTTCCCCATTCGAGATGCGCGATGGCGAGCAAGAGCAGCACCAGGCTTGCCAACTGCAGCGCAAGCGACCATGGCTCCCGTACGCGCGCAAACTTGCGCCGCCTGGGAACTGCCGGAAGCGTTTGCCAGAACCGCAGCGTGGAAACCACTCGTTTCTGGCGTTTCCGATCGGCCAGGTAGAGCGCGGTAATCAAGGCTCCGAGCGCGCCCGCAAGCACAAAAAATTCGACCATTACGGCTTGCGCCCCAACGCCAACGGACCAAAGATCACTTCTTCGACCGGCATGCCCGTGGAAACAGCCGTGTACCGGCCATCGTGATGCGTGGCGAGTTCCCGCACCTGGCCGGCATGACGGTCGAAAGCATTCGTGTAGGCTTGCCGCGCGGCTTCATCCAGCGCGAGCGTCACAGTCATGCCCGATTCGGCGTCGGTCAATTCAAGATCGCCCTCGCCCGACGGCTGCCGGTCTTCTTCGCTCCAGAGTTGGACCAGCATCAGCTCATGGCCGGACGCTGCGATCTCCTGCAACGGGCTGAGCGTGCCGGAGTCTTCGAAAAAATCCGAGATGATCATGACCAACCCGCGCCGCGGGTAACGTTGCAAAAACTCGCGTGCGACCGGGAGGAAATCGGTTCTGCCGGACGCGCGCAGCTCGCGCAAATATCTTTCCGCACTGGCGAAATGCTGCCGCCCTCCGCTGGCGATCTCGGGGCGGTGCAGGCGATCGGAAAACGGCTGCAACAGAATGCTGTCAAGTTGTATAAGTGCGATATAAGTCAGCGCCGCCGCAAGCCGGCGCGCGTAGTCGAACTTAGCCGGCTCGTCTGCCCCATCCGTGTTCATGGATGCGCTGACATCCAGAAGCAAACGCATGGGAACGCGCGGCTCCAACTGGAACGTTTTGAGAAACAGAGTCTCGAAGCGCATGTAAGCGCGCCAGTCCACCGTGCGGAAATCGTCGCCGGAGCGAAAGTGCCGGTGTTCGAAGAATTCCTGACCGGCGCCGCGGTGGCGCGAAGTCTTCGAGCCGCCGCCCGGTCCCGTGAAACGGTCCCGCCACTCCAGCGTTAACTTCTCCAGCTTCGCGAGGAAAGCGGGATCGAGCAGCGGCCGATTCGCAACGTGTCGATTGCCGCCCATATGACGTACTTCACGTGCCGGATCGGGCGAGCAGGGTGTCCAAAATGGTATCCGGGGTTTGCCCGTCCGCGTGCGCGTCGAAATTCAGGATGAGCCGGTGCCGCAGAATGGGATGCGCCACAGCAACGATATCTTCGATGCTCACATGCAGCCGGCCGCGCATCAGCGCCCGTACGCGTCCGCATTCGACCAGGGCCTGAGCGCCGCGCGGCGAGCTGCCGTAACGGATATAGCGCCGCGCCGCCTCCGCGGCTTGGGGCGAGCCGGGCTGCGTCGCCACGACCAGTTCGATGGCAAAATCCTGCACATGCGGCGCGATAATGACTTGTTTCGCCAGCATAGACAGCTCCGCGATCTGGTCGCGGTCCATCACGATTCCCGGTGCCGCTTCCTCCGGTTTACTGCCGAGATCGACGATCCGGCTTAACTCCTCGCGCGAAGGATATGCGACCAAAATCTTCATGAGAAAGCGGTCGAGCTGAGCCTCGGGAAGCGGATAGGTGCCTTCCATTTCGATCGGATTTTGCGTCGCCATGACCATGAACGGCGCGTCGATTGGATACGTGGCGGTTCCGCTGGTGACGGTTCGTTCCTGCATGGCTTCGAGCAGCGCGGATTGCGTCTTCGGAGTGGCGCGGTTGATCTCGTCGGCCAAAACAAGGTTGGCAAAGATCGGACCCGGCAGGAAGCGAAGCGCCTTGCGCCCGTCTTCGAGATCCATCACCATGCTGCCGGCGATATCGGCGGGCATGAGATCGGGCGTGAACTGGATGCGCGAATACCGCAGGTCCAGCACGCGCGCCAGCGTCTTAACCAGCGTCGTTTTCCCCAAGCCCGGAACGCCTTCGAGGAGCGCATGCCCGCCCGCCACCAGGCAGATCAGCACACTTTCGAGAACATCGTGCTGTCCGACAATCGCTTTGCCGATTTCCTTCCGCACGCGCCCGAAGGCGCCGCCCGCATGCTGGACCATGGCCGCGCCCGCGCTCAGTATCTCGGCCATTTATCTGCCTTCGCCCTCCCGCTGGGACGCAAAAATCATATTCTCCGGTTGCACGCCGCGCCGCTCGCAATCGGCCAGGTAAAGCTTCGCGTAACTATCCAGTATGTAATCGGAGGGAGCGAAGCCAAGGCGGGCCGCCGTTCCATCGATCCATTCGCCGGGGCCCTCCAGCTCGACAAAATCTCCGATAGGCGTTTCATCCAGCGTGACGACACCCGCGCCGCCGTCTGCAAACTCGGTCCGGTATTTCTCGTAGCGGAAAGAGGGCTCGAACCCAAGCTGGAGCAAAATGCGATCCAAGACTTCGCAGGATGCGATCGCGGTTTCGAGTTCCGGGCGGCTCTTATGACGCCCGGCTTCGCACGGCCCTTTCCAGGTAATGCTGTACTGCTCGCCAGCCTGTCGCAGCCGCAACAGCTTGCCGATTCGCTTGAGCGCGCGGTCTTTTGTGTCGTATATGGTATTGCTTTCGAACCGCCGCTCCTGGGAAACACGCAATCCCGCTTGGCGCAGCCGGCCGGAAGTCGAATCCCGATCCGCGATCCGGATTTTGATTTCTGTCTCCATGAAGCACGGGCACGGGCCAATCAGCGCTGTTCCGAAATTGCTTCAACCTCGGTATCGAGTGCACGCAAGACGGCGGAATGACTTCGCTGACGCATCTCCACGGGAGACGCCCACTTGTGAAACTCGGTCAGCAGAGTGGTTTCCATGTGCTCCAGCCCGACCCTGAATCTGTGCTCGACTTGTTCCAGTTCGCTCCTGAACTCGGCTTTGATGCTTCCCAGTTCGCTCTTGAAGTCGGCCTTGATGCTTCCCAGTTCCTCTCGGATCCAGCGCCTATCGTCTTCGTCGAGGCTCATTCTGTCTCGTGCCCTCCACTCTTATAGTGACAGCCCCATCATAGAATGAATATGTTGCGCGCCCGTAGCTCAGCCGGATAGAGCGATTGACTTCGAATCAATAGGTCGGGAGTTCGAGCCTCTCCGGGCGCGCCAATCAAATCAATCACTTCCATTTTCTTCTTCCTCTCTTTCGTGTTCAATTGGGTTCAATTCGTTTGAGAGCTTTTCGTCGAGCCTCTCAATTGCTTGCCGCAGGCTCTCAGTCACGACTTGCGTATACACGTTCACGCTTGTGGACGCCTGCGAGTGCCGCATCTGTGTTTGCTGGTCCTTCACCGTTCCCACGCGGTGGAAGTGGGTAGCAAAGGTGCGGCGCAATGCCTGGAACGTTAGGGCTGGGATTCCGGCCTTGGCAGCGGTGGGCGCCAGGAATCGCTGAAGGTAATTGTGGCTATCGAGTGGGGTACCGTTTCGCGACGGGAAAATGAATGACGTCGATTCGGGACGGCTGCACCGTTCATACCAAGCGGCGAGATCATCGGTGAGCGATTTGGGAAGGCTCACGATCGCAGCGCTGGCCAACGTCTTCGGTTCGCCGATATTGCCGCGGTAGATCGCTTCCTCGACCCGTAGATGGTCGATTTGAAAGCAGCGCCATCTGAGCGCGAACAGCTCGCCCGGACGCAAGGCGCAGAGGACGAACAAACGGAGGATGAGCCTGTCACGCTCACCTGCTAGCGTGCCCAATAGTTGCCGGTATTCCTCGGGTGTCAAAAATCTCTTGCAAATCGCACGCGTGTGCGGCATGACGAGTTTTCGTGCTGGATTTTTCCCAAGGTACTCCTGTTCGACCGCTTCTTCGAGTACCGCTCCGGTCCAGACGCGCGCCTTGTGAACGAGTGACCTTGAATATTTCTGCGCGATTTCATTGAGGAAGGTCTGCAAGTCGAATCGGTTGATTTCCCTCAGTTTGGCGCTTCCGAAGCGTGGCAGGACATGCCGATCCATGATGCTAATCGCAGCCAATTTTGTTGAGACGCGCCAACTCTTCATCGGGAGAAAGCGGTTTGTCCAAAACCAAGCGAACGTAACGCGGTCGTCCGGGCGTGCCGTGCCGGCCGCTCCGGTCTCGCGACGGATGATATCCCTGAGTTTGCCTTCCGCTTCCCATTTCTTCAATTCAGAGCGCAACCCGAGAATGGCGCTCCGGTGAGAGCGCCGCTCCTGGCC
>JBOGMI010000008.1:0-5880 GCA_050746645.1 Bryobacteraceae bacterium
GGTCTCGGCCTAACTTACTTAGTGCCGCCTGTGCTCGCCTTGCGCGGCAATCGCTTTGGCGCCGCGGCCTGGCTCATCCAGATAGCCACTTATCTGCCCATGGTGCGCTTCTATCGGCTGTCGCCGCTCTGGAGCCTTTCCCTGCCCCTGGCGGCCTGTTTTTATATGGGCGCGACGATCCACTCGGCCCTTGCCTATTGGTGCGGCCGCGGTGGGAGATGGAAAGGGCGAATTCAGGACACGGGTGGGACAGACGATCGTTTTTTGTCGTCTCTCAGTTAATTGAGAGACTGGCAGACCACAAACAACGATGGTCAGCCCTACTTACGCCCGCTCCTGATAAGTTCCCTCGGCGGTACTGACCCGGATCCGCTCGCCTTGATTGATGAACGGCGGCACCTGCACCACCAGGCCGGTCTCCATTTTGGCCGGCTTGGTCACGTTCGATACCGTAGCGCCTTTCAGGCCCGGCTCGGTCTCCATCACCGTCATCTCCACGCTCGCCGGCAGTTCCACGCTGAGGGGTTTGCCTTCGTAAAACTCAACGCTGACGTGCAACTGCGGCGTTAAGTATTGAACCGAATCTCCCAGCAGATCTTTGGTGAGGTGCATCTGCTCAAAGTTTTCCGTGTTCATGAAGTAATAGTACTCGCCGTCGTCGTAGAGGAATTCCATTTCGTGCTCGTCGAGGGCCACGCGCTCGACCTTGTCTTCCGACGAAAAGCGGTGTTCGGTCATGGAGCCGTTGCGCAAACTGCGCATTTTTGCCTGCACGAAGCCGCGAAGATTTCCCGGCGTGCGGTGGACCATGCTGAAGACGGAATAAAGCTCGTTGTTGAATTTGACCACCATTCCGGGGCGCAGTTGGGTTGCTGCAATCATGATTCAACGCCAGTTTAGCGCGCGAGGCAAACTTTCCCGCGCGCAGCGCTGGCCACACGCCAGAGACCGATGCTATCGGCGTGCGCGGTGTCCCGCTTTCCGTTGACCTTGAACCGAAGTTTCTGTCCGGGCGGCAGATGCCAGATGATCGCGGCGTGGTCCTTCCGTGCCGGCGTCACGGTGAGGCACTTTTGGTCCATGGGAATCAGCATCAGGCGGCCGAACGCAGCGGGTTTCGCGCGCCAGCCCGCGGGGCAGTTCTGCTCCTGGACGCCCTTTGCTGAAATCTCGAGCCAGCAGGCGTTGGCCGACCAATTTTTGCGCGCGAACAATCGCCCGTGCGGATCGTAGACCCAGGGATCGAGATTCTGATAGCCGATGCCGGGCAGATACGGGTCCGCCCACAGAAATTCGTAAGCCACTCCCGGACCGGTCCGAACCATTTGCCCGTTTTCCATTGCCCAGCCTTGCAGGTATTGCGAAGCGGGAAGATTGGGATCGAGCGTAACCAGCGCGAGGGCGGCCGCATGCGTCCTCCAGCCGGGATGCTCCACTTGTTCGGGCTTGAGGCTCAGCAGAAACTCGACGGGAAGCTGCGCGAAGAAAGTGCGGTCGTCTTGGCGCGGATCAATGTGCAGGTTGATGCGAACCGCATCGATGAATTCGACCGCGGCATAGAGCGCGCGCGGATCGCGGAAGGCGCCGGCTTCCAGCTTCGCCAGCATGGGTTTCCATTCGGCTTTATAAACCGCTTCGGCATTCTGCCCGTTCGCAATCGCCTGAAACAGCCGATCGCGCGCGTGCTCGATGGCCGGCTCGGGATTACAAGCGGAGGCGGCATCCGGCGGGCCGCCGAGCCAATCGCGTACCAACGCGCCCTGGCGTAAATCGCAAGGATGGGCCGCGGCCCATTGGACCGCCTGCTTGCCGCGCCCCCGATCGCCGGTCACGACGGAATACAGCGCCAGCTCGAAACCGCGCTGGGGCGAATCGAAAACGGTTTTCAAGCGCTGGGCGAAATCCATCCAGCGCGGCGTCTGGCGCTGCGCATCGAGTTTCAGCCGGTGCAAGCGGCGCGGCGTCAGCAGCAAGTGCACCGGCCGATCGGCACCCAGCATAACCGAGCAAAAGATGCCGAAACCGAGCGCCCAAGCGGAAGCGAGGCGTTTTGTCAATCTGACCGCAATTCTCTCAAACGAGGCGCCCGCATCATGAAGATGCCGGGACGGAATCGAGATCGGAGAAACGGAATCCGAGCTACGATAATGGGTGAGGTTGAACTATGCCGTCGCTCGACTGGTCAGAGTGTCCGGAGGTTGAGAGCGTCCCGGGAAAGGTAAGCGGGGCATGGGTGTTGAAGGATACCCGGATGCCTGTATCTGCGATTTTCGAGAACCTGGAGGCGGGTGCGAATATTGATGACATCCTGGAATGGTTCGATGGATTGAAGCGTGAGCAGGTTCAAGCCGTCATTGAGTTCGCCGCCCGCAGCCTGGACAAGGAACCCGCCTATGCGCCATAAATGCTGATCGTCTTCGATCAAGCAACCCCTGTGCCCATCCGCAGATATCTCGCCGGACATACAGTCCGTACGGCGACGCAGCAAGGCTGGGACCGGCTGAAGAATGGCGAGTTATTGGCTGCCGCGGAACAGGCCGGATTCGAGGTACTGCTGACGCCCGACAAGAACATCTATTACCAGCAGAATCTTTCGGGCCGCAAGATCGCGATCATAGTTCTCGGCGAGCAGCAATGGCCGCGATTGCGGCGGTACGTTCAGCACGTCGTCCAAGCTGTCAATGCCGCCACACCCGGCTGCTACATCGAAGTGGCTATGCCGGCCCGGGAATAGGCGCCGAAACGGATTCGGACGCCTGAGCCATAATCCCGCCCCACCAGCGCTCACGCCGGCCGGTGAGGAAGAGATCGCCCCAGAGCTGCAAATTGAGCAGGCGCCAGAGGCGGTCGGTGGCGTCTTCGTGGCGGGCGAGATGGCGCGCGATGAGCGAATCGAGCGCGCGGCGATCGATGATCGAAGCGAGAAAGCCGTCCGGATCGCGCAAGGCGTCGTAGAGCGGCTGGGCGCGGCGGTCGAGCAGCCAATCGCGGATGGGCGTGGGAAAGCCCATCTTCTTGCGATAGATGATTTCGCGCGGCAGGATGTCTTCTACGGCGCGCTTGAGGATGTATTTCTGCGTGTTTCCGCGAATCTTGAGACGATCGGGAATGGTGGTGGAAAATTCGACGAGCTCGTGGTCGAGCAGGGGCACGCGGCTTTCGAGCGAGCAGGCCATACTCATCTGATCCTGTTTCATCAGCAGCTCGATCAGGTAGGTCTTCTGATCCGCATACAGCATCCGGGACAACAGAGACGCATCGGGCCGGGCGTTCCAATAACGAAGATAGTTGCCGTAAACGGCGGCGGGCGTAGAGCCAAGCAGCGCGTTCTGTTCCTGGCGCGAAAAGGCGCAGTAGAAATTGTCGAGCAGCAGCGATTCGACCGATCCGTCGCGGCCGAGAAAGCTGTGCAGCAGCTTGCGGCGCAGCGGTGCGCGCAGGAGCGAAGTTGTGGCCAGATGAGCGCGAATGCCGCGGCGTAAGCGCGCGGGCAGCACCGAAGAATAGACATTAGCGGCGCGTGTGTTGAGCAAGTTCCAGCCGTATCGCTCGTAGCCACCGAAGATTTCGTCGCTGCCTTCGCCGGTGAGCACAACTTTCACGCGCTCGGCGGCCAGGCGCGCGACAAAGTAGAGCGAGACGCTGGAGGGCCAGGCGATCGGCTCGTCCTCCTGCCAGATCAGGCGCGGAAGCTGGTCGAAGAAGTCGCCGATGCCGACTTTGATTTCATGATGGTCGGTACCGATACGGCGAGCGACTTGCGCGGCATAGCCGAGTTCGCTGAACTGCTCCTCGGCATATCCCACCGAAAAAGTCTTTACCGGAGTATCGGTGAGCCGGCGCATCAGCGCGGCGATGGCGCTCGAATCGACGCCGCCACTGAGAAACATACCGAGCGGGACATCGCTCATCAGGCGCAAGCGCACCGTTTCTTCCAGGCGGCGGCGCGTTTCCGCAATCAGATCGGCCTCGCTTGCCCGCGAAGGATTGGGCTCAGGGACGTCCCAATACCGCCGAATCTCCAGCGCGGGCGATACCGCACTCAAGTCGAGCGTCAAAAGATGACCGGGCATCAGCTTGCGAATGCCGCGAAACAGGGTCCGTTCTTCGCTCACATAGCCGAAGGCGAGATATTCCGGCAGCACGTCCTCTTCGAGCCGCGCATCGATGGCCGGATGAGCGAGCAACGCTTTCATCTCCGACGCGAAAGCGAAGAGATGCCCGTCCCAGTAGTAATAGAACGGCTTGATGCCCAAGCGGTCGCGCACGCAGAAGAGCCGGCGGCGGTCGCGGTCCCAAATGGCGTAGGCGAACATGCCGCGCAGCAGAGCGGCCGATTCGGGCCCGAATTCTTCGTAAGCGTGCAGGATGGTTTCGGTATCGCAGTGAGTCGAATAAACGTGCCCCGCCAGCTCCAGGCGAGGGCGGATTGCGGCGTGGTTGAAGACTTCGCCATTATAGACGATCCAGAGCGAGCCGCTTTCGTTCGCCATAGGCTGATGGCCGGCGGCCAGATCGATGATGCTGAGACGGCGGTGGCCGAGGTGCGCGAAATCGTCGTGGTAATAGCCGCAATCGTCGGGACCGCGATGCGCAATGGCATCGGTCATCCGCTTCAAAACGGCCTCCGGCGCACGCGAAGCCGCAACCGAAAAGTAGCCCGCGATGCCGCACATGCCGGTACCAGTGTAGCGTTGCAGCCATTTCTTGGGCCGGTTGAGGGACTTTCCAGTCCGCCTCCTCCGATCGTCTGCGAGCCCGCTGCTCGTGGGGCGGGTTGCCAACCCGCGGCGGATTAGCAATCCGCCTCTTCCAACGGCGGCAATGCTCCGAGTTCGGTGGCAGCGGCGCTGTGTTGGAAGGTACTGAATATCACTAAGTGAAGCTTGGGCAAGAACGGACAAACCTGTCTCAGCCGCAGATGCTTATCGCCAATACTCGCCGTGAGCTAATTCTCCTCATTCCTCCGCTTGGCCGAGATGTTCCAAGGCACTCAGGCAGATGTCTGCACCGTGGGCCACGCAGCTCTCTTCTTGCTGATGAGAATCGGCCCTTACAGACCTAATCTTAAAGAGAGCCTTGGTTTTCATAGCTTTCAGAAGGGATGCATTCATTTCCGGGTCACGGACGCTCGTACAGGAATAGATCCCTACAAACGTTACTACGCGCACGGGGAAGGCGCTGTGTTCTCGGGTGATCTTTGCAACGATGCCAGAGCCGCCGATGTTGTCGGAATCCACGGTAAACGTGAGAGGCAAAACGAGGCGGCCCTGCTGAGATAGACGCTCCAACCAAAGCGGATGCGGATGCGTCACGCCCGCATTGATGAATATGGCATCACATTCGCGGGGATCAAATGCCGCACCATCTCCAACGTGTACGGAGGCATTTGGATACGCGGATAGATTCTCCTGAGCCCGCGCTGCCAGTCCCGCATCCACCTCGCTAGCTATTACCCCTCCGCCAGAACCTACTACTTCGGCCATAATCGCCGTGTAATAGCCAACGCCGCAACCCAGGTGGTAAACACGGTCGCCCGGCTTGAGATCGAGTGCGTCGATCCATCTGGCTACCGCGCTTGGTTGCCCGTTATTCAAATAACGGTCCGCATCCAGTGCAACCAGCGCATTGTGATAAAGATCCCTGGGATTCTCGGTCGTTGAATAACCAAGGCCACCCAGTCCCATAGCCGCCATCGAAGCCATCTCAGGCGACGCGATCTGCCAGGGCGCCGGCCCCATGAACTTCTCGCGCGGCACGCGGGCGTAAGCTGCAACCAGCGCAGCCGATTTCACGCCGGCCGCGATTTTGATTTCATCCGCGTAAAACTGGCGATAATCATCAAGAGCCATCAGAAAGGTTCAGTATCTCACCGAGACA
>JBOGMI010000009.1:0-1874 GCA_050746645.1 Bryobacteraceae bacterium
GTTTTTCACCTCGGCCGAGTTTCCGGTCGCCCTCCGCTTGATCCACTTGATGCTTGGCGAAGTCACCGATGGCTCTCGGGTCAGCCAGGAGGTGGCGGAGTGGCTTGACCTTTATTTTGCCAGCGCGGAACCCGTGCAGGAAGCTGAGATGCATCTCGATCCGCTGCATCGTGCGCTCGCTGCTGCTGTTTACGGTTCGGCCGCGATGCAGACTGGCGCCAAGGCAAAACCTGCCGCGATTGGACGCAAGGGCATTCAATGGGTCCTCCATGCAGCGCGTACCCGGTATGCGAAGGAGTTCCTATCGCTCGGCGTCGAGCAACAGACTGCCATTTTGCACTCCATCAGTGATGAAACTCCAGACCAGCCTGAAAATTCCGGCACTCGCTTCTTCACTCTTTTGAAAGCCGAAACCATCAGGGGCTTCTATACTTCACGCATGGGCCTTCAAGAGCTAAACTTCAAGGGCAATGCGTTTTATGCCCAGTCTCCCGGGTGCAACTCTAAATGAAAATAAACACTGATAAGAACGTAAAACGAAGAGACTTTCTGCGCAGCGCCGGCGCCGCGGCGCTGTTTGCCGCTGTGCCTGCATTGAACGCGAGAGAAACGGCCTCCAAGCACAGCAAACTGGACCGGCTGGCGTGCAATTCCTGGCCCTTCCGAGGCTACTTCGATACCCCCGAAATGCATCATTACCGCAATCCGAAATATCCATTACTCACTCAGCCGGAGTTCCCTCAATTTCTCGCCGATCACTTCCATATTCATCACGTCGAGTTCCTGCCGCAGCATTTCGTAAACACTGATCCTTCCACAATCGACAAAGTGAAAGCCGGCCTGAAGAAAGCTCACTCGACCTGCTGCAACCTGATGGGCGTCGAGGTCCCCGGCGGTGTATATAGGCGCGGCGCTGACCGTCAGGCAGCGGCAAAAAAGGCTGCCGAGCGCTGGGTAGGTGTGGCAGTGGCTCTCGGCTCCCCCAGCATCACAGTCCCGTTGACCGGTCCTGGTCCAGTCGACCCGGACGTTGCGGCTCACAATTTGGAGCCGCTGGTTGGGGTGGCCCACGCACGTGGGATCAAGGTGCTCTTCCACAACGACAGCATGAAAAGAGAGTCGGCGGAGACCCTCACCTCGGTTATCAAACAGCTCGGGCCTAATCGAACCGGGACGTGTCCCGACTTCGGTAATTTCGCCGTCAAATCCGCGGCCTTCGCTCTTAGCCAGCTTCGAATGCTGGCGCCTTACGCTCATAACATTTGCCATTCAAAGGATGGAATCGGCGAGGGGGGCAAATTTTATCCCGATAATTTTCCGGCTTCTATGAAGGTCATGCACGAGGCAGGCTTCCATGGGTTGTACTCGCTCGAATACGACGAAAGCGTGGGTGCCCCGATCAATGGTGTACGCAAGCTGATGCATTTGACAGAGAAATACCTGGACTAACCAAAGTTCGCCGGGACCGCTCCCTTACGGTCGCGGCTCTGTAAAATCAGCGTGTGCAGGCGGTCATCCCGCAGATACAGCCCGATCCATACCAGCACTCCGAGGAGCACAGTCGCCATGTATGACGGGTCTTCCACCCGAACGTTCGTGGCCGTTGCACCTCCTAGATATGCAGTCATCAGGATCGCCCCGAAGAAGGAAGTCCGAGGAACGGCATAGACGATGGTTACCAGCAGCTCCAGGATTCCGAGGATGGGGATGAGATGTTCCGGGTATCCATAATGCACCATTCCCTGAACAACCGGATCGGCCCTCAAGATCTTGGCGATTGCGCTGAATCCCAGCGCCAGGATGGGAAGTGCGCTGATCACGCGTCCGGCCCACTTTCTTTTCATATTTGCTCTCCGTGTTCTGTTTTTTCTTTT
>JBOGMI010000010.1:0-2804 GCA_050746645.1 Bryobacteraceae bacterium
TGCTGAGCGAGATCCAAGCGCATCGCTGGGATTGGCAGGCGGAGACCGCCTACTTCGGCGGCGGGACGCCCAGCCTGATGCCGCTAGAGTTACTGCAGGCGATTATGCATGCGATTCCGGCGCAAAAACTCGCCGAGACCACCATCGAATGCGCGCCCGGCACGATCAATACCGAAAAAATCCGCGTCTGGATTGAAGCCGGCATTAATCGGGTCAGCTTAGGGGTTCAGTCGTTCGTCACCAGCGAACTACGTCAGGTGGGGCGGCGGCACACGGCCGAAATCGTGGAGGCAGAAATCAAACTGCTCCGTCAATCCGGGATGGAGAACATCAATATCGATTTGATCGCGGGGTTGCCGGGACAGACATTCGCATCCTGGAAGGAATCGCTCGATTGGGTCGAGCGCCTAGCCCCGCCGCACGTCTCTGTCTATATCTTCGAAATCGACGAAGACAGCCGGTTGGGCAAGGAAGTCCTCGCGGGAGGCATGCGCTATGGAGCCGGCATTCTTCCCAGCGACGAAGCCGCGGCGGAATTCTATGAACAAGCAGTCGAGCGCCTGCACGGCTGCGGCATCGAGCGCTACGAAATCTCGAATTTCGCGCGGCCGGGCTGGGAGTCGCGGCACAACCTGAAGTATTGGCGGCTGGAACCGTACATCGGCTTCGGCTTGGATGCGCATTCGTTCGATGGCCGCGAGCGCTGGAGCAATCCGGAAACGCTGGAACCTTATTTCCGTGAGGGAGGAGCTGCCGGACAGAGCCGCGACCGCAAGGGAGCGGAGCAGAACCCCGACCGTGAGGGAGGGGCGTCTTCAACGAAACGACAGTCCGACTTAACCGAAGAGAAATTCTTCGCCGGCTTGCGCCTGATGGAAGGCATCGAGCCGGCCGCGCACGAATGGCTGCGCTTCGCAGAGCCGATCGATAAATGGGTCCAGGCCGGCTATCTGGAACGCGCGGGCGCCCGGTTGCGTCTGGCGCCGCAAGGAGTCCTGGTATCGAACGAGATTTTCCAGGATTTCGTCGCCTAACTCTTCTTCTGATACTATTTGCAAAATGCTGATTCTCACGGCGACGCTCGCCACGTTGGTCTACGGTCTGATCGCGCCGATTCTGGGCGCGTTGCTCCCTACTTATGGTTTAACCGCGGGCCAGCAAGCCATGCTGGCGACGCTGCAGGCGATCGGCCTGATCATCTCCTCGCTCTCGGCCGGGCCTCTGGTCGACATCAAAGGAAACAAGTCCGGGCTCCTGATCGGACTAGCGCTCATCATCGCCTCCATTACTGCGGCCCCAAACGCGGGCGGGTACAGCGGTCTTCTGGTGGTTTATTTTGTGCTTGGGATCGGCGGCGGCACCATCGTCACCGCCGCGAATGCGCTCATCAGCGCCATCGAACCGACCAGGCGCTCCTCCGTGCTGAATCTTATAAACCTGTTTTTTGGCCTCGGCGGCATCATCACCACCTACGTCGCAAGCGAGCCGATTTCTCCCGCCTATGTCTGCTACGCCATCGGCGCCCTTACGCTCCTGACGTTCCTGATCGGCGCCGCGACCAAGATGCCCGGACCGGCCGGCCAGGCGAGTTTCCGCGTCTCCGAAGCGCCCGCGCTGCTGTCCCGGCCCGCGCTGATGCTGCTCTGCCTGATGCTGTTTCTTTATGTCTCCTGCGAAGTTGGCGTGTGGAACTGGCTCAAAATCTACCTGGAGACGATGCATTTCTCCGCGGTTTCGGCAGGGCACGTCGTCAGCTACGGCTTCGCCTTCGGCATTTTGGTGGGCAGGGTAATAGTCTCCAGAATTCTGCTCAAGGTGCGCCCGCTCACCGTGACCTTGGTCGCCTCAATCTGCATGGCCATCACCACTTTCCTGATGCTGCAGCTTTCCTCCAGGGCCGCTATTACCGCTGCCGTGTTTTGCGCCGGGCTCAGCATGGCGCCTATGTTTCCGACCACGCTCGGCATCACGGGCGATACCTTCCGGCGCGGCGCGGCCACGGCCATGGGCATTGCCATCACGTTCGGCTGGATTGGCTTGGCGGTCAGTTCGCACATCATCGGATCGCTCGCCGGCAGCAGCCGTGATTATCACTACGCTCTGTTGCTGATTCCGGGCTTCTCGCTCCTGCTGATACTAGTAAACCTAGTACTTCGACCCGTCTTGAAACATCCTGTACATGAAGTAGCATTTGTGTCCGATTTGGAGTAGACTAGTTCAAACTCAGTATTCTTCTGGTTAAGGAGATTCATCATGGCTTTTTGTTCCAACTGTGGCGCGCAGGTCGCTGGCGGCTTCTGCCAGAACTGCGGTACTCAAATGGCAGGCGCGGCCGGGGGCGCGGCCGAAGCTACTGCAAGTCCGGCGGGTGCCCAGGCGGCCGGGCTCAGCACCAACGCGGCTTCGGCGCTCTGCTATCTATTCGGTTTTATTACCGGGATCATCTTTCTGGTCCTGGGTCCTTACAACCAGAACAAGACCGTTCGGTTCCACGCTTTCCAGTCGATCTTTTTGAATGTCGCGGGGATCGTATTTTTCATCATCTGGGGCATTATTACCACGCTCACGTCGGGCTTTGCGGCCTTGCTGTACCCGCTCTGGGCATTGGCCTGGTTTGCGCTCTGGCTGTACCTGCTGTTTACCGCCTACAACGGCAAAACAGTGACGCTCCCCGTGATTGGCGAGTTTGCGCGCAAACAGGCGTAAACGAAGCAGCGGCGCGCTGCGTCTGCTACGGTAAGCAGTGAAGTTCTGGTTTGTACTGGCGCTCGCCCTGTGCATGGCGGCGAGCGCCGCGGACGTCA
>JBOGMI010000011.1:0-1516 GCA_050746645.1 Bryobacteraceae bacterium
CCTTCGAGCGGCGGGATATGGCTGAAACCGTTCCGTCTCAGGAACACGGCAAACGGGCTGAGCACCAGATGCAGGTGTTTGGTATGCGGAATCAGCGGCAGAAACGCCAGCAGCGTAAGCGTGTGTACCCACCACAGCGCATGTCCGGCGGCGGAGTCTTCGCGCACCCACCACATGGGCATGTAGGTCACCATCAAAATAAATATGAACAGCGCGATAACGCCGGATTCCGTGGAGAGCGGTCCGAGCCATCTTGGCCGCAGCACGAAGCGGCGAAACGCGAGCCCGGCAATTGCGGCGGCGCAAAACAGCGCGAATACGAACGCGAACCAGAAATAGAACGCGCCAAAACCCGACCGGCTGAGAAACGGCACGCCCAGGCCCGAGGCGATGTGGTTGGAGGTCACGATCACAAACGCGAGAAAGCCCCAGAAGACAAAGGCATGAGCGATCCCCGGCCACGGGCGTTCGCGAATCACTTTCGCCTGGCAGAGCACTTCCCAGAAAAAATTCCAAATGCGGCGCCCGGCACGGCCCCAGCGAAAATCCGGCTCCGGGCGCGAGCGGAGGATGTGCCCCAGCACGGGGCCGAAGCGCGCCGCAAACAGCGCGACGGAAAGACAGATGAGCGCAATCAGCAGCGCCCGCTCGGCGGCCGAGCTATCGATCATTTCTCCGCGAGCCGCTTGCTGACGCGCGCGGTTCTGTTTCGGTCAGAACCCCGACCGTTAGGGAGAGGCCGGCGCTCTCCTGTAGCATGAAAAAGCGTGCGATATCTCATCTCCGGGGCCGCTGGCTTCATTGGATCACACCTGTCGGACCGTTTGATCGAGCGCGGCCATGAAGTGATCGGATTGGACAACCTGATCACCGGCCGGCTGGAAAATATCATGCATTTGCGCGGCAATTCTCGCTTCGTCTTTCTAGAGCGCGATGTTACTCAGCCGCTCCCCGCCTCGGGCCGAGTCGATCGAGTTTTCCATCTGGCCTCGCTGGCAAGCCCGGTCGATTATCTGAAGCATCCGATCGAAACGCTCGAATCCGGCTCCGCCGGCACATGCAACATGCTCGAAGCAGCGCGCGCCTCGAATGCACGCTTTCTGCTCACGTCCACCTCCGAATGTTACGGCGACCCGCTCGAGCATCCCCAGAAAGAAACTTATTGGGGCAACGTCAACCCGGTGGGGCCGCGCTCCTGCTACGACGAAAGCAAGCGCTACGCCGAAGCACTTACCATGGCGTATCACCGTACTTACGGGCTGCCGACGAACATCGCTCGTATCTTTAATACATACGGGCCGCGGATGGCCTTGAACGACGGCCGCGTTGTGCCGGCGTTCATCGATCAGGCATTGCGCGGCGCCAATCTTACGGTTTTTGGCGACGGTTCGCAGACCCGCAGTTTCTGTTATGTTTCCGATCTCGTCGAAGGCTTGATTCTTTTGAGCGAATCCGAGGAGCGCTACCCGGTGAACCTGGGCAATCCGGCCGAAATCACGATTCTCGAGTTTGCTAA
>JBOGMI010000012.1:0-2515 GCA_050746645.1 Bryobacteraceae bacterium
CTCGATCGCAGTCATCGCTTCTGGCTCGGAACCGCACTGCATGGTTACTCTAATTTCGGAAATCGCAAACAAGTATGGGTTCCGTGGACAATCAACCTTGGGATTCGGTTTGGCCATTGAACTACGATGTGGAGCAAATTTACGAGGAGACGCGCCGCGCCGTCTGCGCGTATGTGCTCTATCTCGGAGTCCCGGAGGCCCAGGCGCAAGAGGTGACTCAGGAGGTTTATCTGCGGCTTTATCGCACCATCCGCAAGGGCGAGCAGATCGCAAACCTGCGAGCCTGGCTGTTTCGGGTCGCACACAATCTCGCGCTCAAGCTTCGATCCCGGGAGAAAGCGTTCCGCGCCATCTCCCCGGATTGGGAACAGTTCACCGACTGCAAAACGGCATCGCCGGAGCGCATGGTGCTTGATCGCGAAAAGATGGAGCGAGTGCGGAAAGCGCTGGAGACTCTATCGCCCAAGCAAAGGCATTGCCTGTATCTGCGATCGGAAGGGCTGCGTTATCGGGAAATTGCGGACGTTATGGGCGTGAGTCTGTCAACTGTGAATGAGTTTTTGAGAAGAGCGATGTCTCGTCTGGCGGAGGCCGTCCATGCCTGATTCTCGCCATGTCCCGGAGCAAGATCTGATTCGGTTCGCCGATGGAGAAATGCAAGGCGATGCGCGGGCCACGGTGGAGAGTCATCTGCGGACATGTGCCCAATGCCGCTCCCGTCTGGACGAACTGCAAGGCGCTGCTGCCGCTTACTCCGAGTACCACGCCCAGGTGCTCAAGCCGTCTCTCGACATTGCCCGCGAATGGCCCCGCTTGCCGCTCGCCCTCCCGGACTGGGACCGGCCGAAAAGCAGGTTCAATTTCCATGCGCTCCTGTGGGCGGGAGCGGCTCTCGTATGCTGCCTCGCCGTACTGGCGCTATTCTTCGGCCGTGAGAAACCCCATCGCAGAATGACGCAATTGCTGGCCCGGGCGGAAGCGGCACCGCCGGTGCGGCATCAGAGATTGAGGATCAACGAGAATGGACAAACCTGGTACCGGGGCGCTGTGCTTCGGAGCAATGCCGGAAATGCCGGACTGGAGCAGACTCGGGCGCTATTCGTGAGGGCGAATTACAGTTGGAAGGACCCGCTCAGCGCCCGCTCGTTTGCGGCCTGGAGGAGCGGCCTTCGCAGCAAACGCGACCAGGTGTTTTCGATCCAAAGCAAAGATGGAGGCGAGCGATTCTATCGTCTGCGCACCGAGACCTCGCAGGGCTTTCTTCGCGTCGCGTCGCTCACTCTGCGTTCCGATACGCTCCATCCCGTGAAGGGAGCATTTCGCTTCGAAGACCGGGAAGAGGTGACGATGAGCGAGGCAGGCGCAATGCCGGAACCTCATCCGGCCGCTCATTCGGCGGTGGTGGAAACCAAAGTCACTCCGCAAGAAGAGCTGCGCGTGTTTGCTGCGTTGGATGCTATTGGAGCGGATGCCGGCGAGCCACTTACGGTAAATGTCGACGCTTCCAAGCACCACATCGTCGTCTCCGGTATGGGCATCCCGAAAGATCGCGAGCGCGCCATTCGCCAAGCTCTCGCTAGCATGCCGAAGATGGTTCTCCGTTTCGAATCCGGCCGGCCGGCGCCCGCGGGAAATGCAATCGCGAGTTCCCACACTTACTCGGCCGGTGCGTCTGCTCCGCTCCGTCACACTCTGGAAGAGCAATCCGGAGGCGCGCAGAAGCTCCAGCGAATCGCCGACCGGGCTTTGAACGCGAGTTCGTCGCTGGTAGCGCAAGCGCACGCGCTCTATGTGCTGTCGCGGAAATTTCCTCCAGCCGTCGAGTCCGCCTTCGGGACTGCGGATCGGCGGACTCTGCGCACTCTGCGACGCCACCGCGCGGCCGCCATCGAAAAGGCCGCGCTGCAGTTGCGAACGACGCTGGCTCCGCTGCTGGTTACGGGCGAAGCGCACAAGCGGCCGCGGATGTCCTGGCAGGCCGGAGCGGCTCGCCTGTTGAAGCAATCCAAACTCCTCGACACTTCTTTGAGCCGTCTTCTGGCCGGCAGCTACTCGCAACAAGCCGGAGAAGCTATCTTGAGTAGGTTGCCCGGTGAAATTCAGAACACGGCGGCGCTTGCCCGCTCGCAAGAAAACTCCCCATGAAAAGCGGGCCGCGGCTGGCAGCCTGTCTTTTTCTCTTATTCGCCGCGGGCGGCCTGCTTCGGGCACAGAGCGGCGGGTTTCTCACCGGCCTTGTCCAGGATCGCTCGGGCGCTGTGCTGCCCGGAGCGGAGGTTCGCATTCAAAGTGAAGCGACCGGTGCGCGCCAGAAGACTTTTTCTGATAAGGCCGGCAAGTATGCGAGCACGGAACTCCCGCCGGGGTTGTACAAACTCACCGTTCGCAGCCGTGGATTTCGAACCTTTGCGCAACGCGAAATAGCGGTGCAATCCGGCAAAACCCGAGTAGCGAATTTTGTAATGGACCTTTTGCCTTTCGAGCAGGTAGTCACGGTGGAGAGCGCGCCGGACGA
>JBOGMI010000013.1:0-12024 GCA_050746645.1 Bryobacteraceae bacterium
CCGGCGCACCGGCGTGCCCAAGCTTAAAATCAAGGAAATGGGAAGCCGCTATCTTTTCATCTGCCTCTATGTCTGGCTGGAAAAGTATTTCAGCCGCGGCGATTACCGGAGAGCCGAATAGCGCTGGGCCACCCAATGACGGAAACGGAGTTGCAGAGCGTCGGCGCTCAAGCGGAGCTGAAACAGATATATTCACTGCGATTTGCCGGCACGCACGATTACCGCGCGCGCGTCTGGAAAATTCTGGCGGCGGATTTCTTCAGTAAATGGATACGGCCGCAGGATTCCGTACTCGATTTGGGCTGTGGGCACGGAGAGTTCATCAATCACGCGGCGGCGGAACACAAATTCGCCATGGATCTGAATCCGGCGACGAAGGATTGTCTGGCCGGCGGCATTCATTTCTTTGAGCAGGAATCGAGCGCCCGCTGGCCCCTCGCGGGCGGTGCGCTGGACGCGGTCTTCACGAGCAATTTCTTCGAGCACCTGCCCAGCAAAGCTGCCCTTCGCACCACGCTGCGCGAAGCCTGCCGTTGCCTGAAGCCGAACGGCTGCCTGGTAGCTATGGGGCCGAACGTCAAGGCGATCTCCGGCCCGTATTGGGATTTCTTCGATCACTACCTGCCCCTGACCGAGCGCTCGCTGGCCGAGGCGCTGCGGCTGGAGGGCTTTCGCATCGAGCTGGCGATTCCTCGCTTCCTCCCCTACACCATGTCGCTCGGCTTCCATCCTCCGCTCTGGACCGTGCGGCTGTACCTGAAGATGCCGTTCGTGTGGCGGATCTTCGGACGACAGTTCTTAGTGGTGGGGCGGAAAATATAATGGATACGGCGTTGTGACGAGCGCCGAACTGAAGCGGTGGCTCGAAAAACAAGGATGCACGTTTGAGCCGGCAAAAGGCGGTCACCTGCTAGTTCGGCTCGGAGCTAGGAAAACGGTTCTCCCCATGCACGGTAAGAGTCATGAATTACCCAAAGGTACGGTGAACGGAATCAAGAAGAGTCTTCGACTTACGTGAGGATGCAAACATGCTGCGATACCCGGTTGTTCTGACACAGGAAGACGGAAAAATTCTGGTTGGTTTTCCCGATTTTCCGAACGTCCATACCTTTGGCGATGACAGACAAGAGGCGATGGCGCGGGCGGTGGACGCGCTAGAAACCTATTTCATGGGAATGATTGAGGACCACGAAGCAATACCGCAACCTCGCAACCGCCAAACGAAAACCGAACAACTGATCGAATTGCCCGCCGTAACCGAAGCGAAAGTCGCTCTCTACCGCCAGATGCGGAACGCCCGCATGAGCAAGGCCGAACTCGCCCGCCGTCTGAACCGTCCTCTGACCCACGTAGACCGCCTCCTCGACATTTGCCATCCCTCGCGGCTCGATCAACTGGAACAGGCCTTTCGCGTGATCGGCAAAAGACTCGTGGTTTCCTTCGAAGACGCGGCCTAAAAGTGGCTGAACAAGCTGCCAACTAACCGTCCTTCGCCCATCGTAAAGGTTATAATTAATCGGGAGCATCCGCGTGAGCTTGCGAGGCTTTCTTCGTCTTTTCAAATACATACAACTGCTTCCTGTGCTGGAGAACGGCGAAGAGACCACGCTGATCGGCGGCCAGGCGGTGATGGAAGGCGTGATGATGCGCACGCCGCACAACTACTGTGTCGCGGTGCGGCGGGCCAACGGCGAGATCGTCACCGAGCAATCGCCACTGCCGCGCATTTCGGACCGGTACAAAATTTTCCGGCTTCCGGTGCTGCGTGGGCTGGCGACCCTAGGCCACGCCATGTGGCTGGGCATGAAAGCGCTGCGTTTTTCCGCCAACTGCGCCATGGAAGATATTCCGAAGGAAGACAAGCCGCACGGGAAGCAGAGTAAAAAAGCGAAGCAGGATGGCGGATCGTGGGCCTTGACGGCGAACCTGGTTTTCTCGCTGCTTTTCGGCATTGCGCTCTACAATTTTGTTCCACTCTATGCGGCGAAACTGCTGGGCCGAGCCTCTCCGCTTTTTAGTGGAAATTTCGCCATGAACGTGATTGACGGGAGCGTGCGCATTGCCATCTTTCTCGCGTTCATTTACCTGCTGTCGCGGTTGAAGGACATGCATCGGATGTTCCAATACCATGGCGGGGAGCACCGCGTGGTCTTCAATTTCGAATCCGGTCAGCCGGTGAACGTGCAAAACGCGCAGCAATTTATCACCTGGCATCCGCGCTGCGGGACCAGCTTTCTCATGGTCGTGCTGATCATCGCGCTGATCGTCTTCGCGATTTTGCCGGTCCATGGTTTTTGGGCGAAGTTCGTCTGGCGCATCGCTTTGCTTCCGCTTCTTGTGGGAGTCAGCTACGAAATCATCCGATTCGCGGCAAAACGCCAGAACGCGCTGCTCGCGGTGATGACCCAGCCGGGATTGTGGCTGCAACGGATCACCACGCAGCCGCCTTCGGATGCGCAGACCGCGGTCGCGATTCGCGCGCTCGAACAGGCGATGGAAATGGAGAGAAGCCACGGCGGCAAACTCGTGATCGCCTGAAGCATCGGGCGGAGGGCGGGATTCACCTCGCGTGGGGCTTCAGCCCCGCATCCGGAGATAACAAATGCAATACATAGACCGGCTCGAAGAAGCCGAAGCGCGCTACGACGAACTGACGACAAAAATGGCGGATCCGGCCGTAATCGGCGATTCCGAGCAATACCGAAAAATCGCCAAGGCGCAGAGCGAACTGGCGGAACTGGCCGCGAAATACCGCGATTGGAAGCGAAAACATCAGGAATTGCGCGATGCAAAAGCGATGCTGCACGAATCCGACGCCGATCTGCGCGAATTGGCCGAAGCGGAACGGACGCGCCTCGAACCCGAGCTTGCCGGGCTCGAAAACGAGCTGCAGGTCCTGATGCTGCCGAAAGATCCGAACGACGAAAAAGACGTCGTGCTTGAAATCCGCAAAGGCGCCGGCGGAGACGAAGCTTCCTTATTCGCGGCGGAGGTTTTTCGCATGTACACGCGACACGCGGAAGAACAGGGCTGGCGCGTCGAGATCACGTCGATGAGCGAATCGTCGGTCGGCGGCCTGAACGAAGTCATCGCGCTCATCAGCGGTAATAGAGTCTACAGCCGGATGAAATACGAAAGCGGCGTGCATCGCGTGCAGCGCGTACCGACGACCGAAACGCAAGGGCGCGTGCATACTTCGACCATCACCGTGGCGGTAATGCCGGAAGCCGACGAAGTGGACGTTCAGATCGATCCGAAAGACCTTCGCATCGACACCTTCTGCTCCTCGGGCCCGGGCGGGCAATCGGTGAATACAACTTATTCCGCCGTGCGGATCACGCATTTGCCGACCAACACGGTGGTTTCCTGCCAGGACGAAAAATCGCAGATCAAGAATCGCTCCAAAGCGATGCAGGTGCTGCGCTCACGGCTCTACCAGATGGAACTCGAGCGGCAACTGGCGCAGATCGGCGCCGAGCGCAAGAGCATGGTGGGTACAGGCGACCGCAGCGAAAAGATCCGGACTTACAACTTCCCGCAAAATCGGGTCACCGATCACCGCATCGGCCTGACGCTGCACCAGCTCGATCAGGTGATGCAGGGCAAGCTGCAGCCGATCACCGACGCGCTCACTGGCTCTTATCAGGCCGAGCGGCTGCAGGCCGTTCCCGCATAATCCGTTTCGTGACCCTACAGACCGCCCTGCTGCAAGGCGCGGAGATCCTCGGCAAGGCCGCCATTCCGTCGCCGCGGCTCACGGCCGAAGTGCTACTCTGCCATGCGCTCGGATGCGAGCGGGCGTATCTCTACGCGCACGATGCGGACGAGTTGAAGCAGCTTCCGTGGATTCACTACGGCCGCTATCTAAACGACCGTCTTCAAGGCAAGCCGGCTCAGTACATCACGCACCGGCAGGAATTCTACGGCCGCGATTTCTATGTCGATCCGAACGTATTGATTCCCCGTCCGGAGACCGAACACCTGGTGGAAGCGGCGATCTCCTATACAAAAGAGACCCCCGGCGCGCGCGCGCTGGACGTGGGGACCGGATCGGGCGCCATTGCGATCACACTGGCGCTCGAAACCGGCGGCGAGGTGCTCGCCTCCGACATTTCCCTTCCGGCTTTGGCGGTTGCCGAACGCAACCGGCGCACCTATCGGGCGCAGATTCGCTTTTTCGCCTCGGACTTGCTCGCTGCGGTCCGCCCGGCGAGCATCGATCTGCTGGTTTCGAATCCGCCTTATGTGCCGGCAGCGGATGCGGCGAACATGCAAACCGAAGTACGCGACTGGGAGCCGCAAACCGCGCTCTTTGCCGGTCCAAGCGGCCTGGAGATTTACCAGCGGCTCATCGTCGCCGCCGAATCGGCGATCAAACCGGGCGGGCGGCTGCTGCTGGAACTCGGCTATCAATCGCTGGAGGCGGTCCGCGAGATGCTTGCCACGCGCTGGGGCGATATTGTGGTCGATCACGACCTTGCCGGATGGCCGCGGGTGATAGCGGCGGCGAAGCGCTCCCGGTAATGTTTCCCCGCCGCGCCGTTTCTCGATATCAGGCATCTCCGCGGGCAGGCAAAATGGGACGGGTATTCCGAAAGCCGACAGATGCGCCCCCCGAATAATAATGCTGCAAATCCGGCGCGGTTCGACTATAACAGTTAGATGTCCCCCGCGCACACCGGCGGCGAAGCGAATCTCCTGGTTCCTGATTTGAGCCAGGCCATGTTTTTCGGCGGTCTGGTGGATGGGCGGACCTTGCTGTTGTACAGCCTGATTTTTGTGGCTCTGGGGCTGTTGTTCGGGCTGGCGATGTACCGGCAATTGAGGCGTCTGCCGGTGCATCGGGCGATGCTGGAAGTCTCCGAGTTAATCTACGAAACCTGTAAGACCTACCTTGCTCAGCAGGTCAAGTTTCTGATACTGCTGGAGATTTTCGTCGGCCTGATCATCATTTTCTACTTCGGCGTGTTGGAGCATTTCGGCCCCTTCCGCGTTTTCATCATTCTGCTGTTCAGCGTGATCGGGATTTGCGGCTCGAGCGGCGTGGCGTTGTTCGGCATCCGCGTGAACACTTTCGCCAATTCGCGCGCGGCGTTTGCCAGCCTGCGCGGCAGACCGTTTCCCTCCCACGACATTCCGCTGAAGGCCGGCATCGCTATCGGCATGCTGCTGGTGAGCGTGGAGCTGGCGCTGCTGCTGATCATCCTGCTGTTCGTGCCGCGCGAGTATTCGGGGCCGTGTTTCCTCGGGTTTGCGATCGGCGAATCGCTGGGAGCGGCGGCGCTGCGAGTGGCGGGCGGCATCTTCACCAAGATCGCGGATATCGGCGCGGACATGATGAAACTCGTTTTCAAGATTAAAGAAGACGACGCGCGGAATCCGGGCGTGATCGCCGACTGCACCGGCGACAACGCGGGCGATTCGGTGGGGCCGAGCGCGGACGGTTTCGAGACTTACGGGGTCACCAGCGTCGCGCTGATCACGTTTATTGTCCTGGCGGTGCCCAATCCGCTGGTACAGGTCCAGTTGCTGGTTTGGATGTTCGCCATGGGCGTGATGATGGTGATTTCCTCGGGCATCTCCTATTGGGTGAACGCCGCCTGGGCGCGGGCCAAGTACAAGAACGCGGAACGAATGAACTTCGAGGCGCCGCTCAGCTCGCTGGTGTGGCTCACATCGCTGATCTCGATCGCCGGAACGTACGGAGTTTCGGCGGCCATGATTCCCGGCATTGGCGGAGACCGGACGCTGTGGTGGAAGCTCTCCAGCGTGATCGCCTGCGGGACGCTGGCGGGCGCGGTGATTCCGGAACTGGTGAAAGTGTTTACCTCGATGCGCTCGCGGCATGTGCGCCAGGTGGTGATCTCTTCGCGCGAGGGCGGAGCATCGCTGAACATTTTGTCCGGTTTTGTAGCCGGCAATTTCAGCGCGTTCTGGATAGGCTTCGCGATTCTGCTTCTGATGGGCGCGGCGTTTGGCATCAGCACCGCGGGACTGGGCGGCGCCATGATTGCTCCGGCCGTGTTTGCCTTCGGGCTGTTGGCATTCGGCTTTTTAGGCATGGCGCCGGTGACGATCGCGGTGGATTCCTACGGTCCGGTGGTCGACAACGCGCAATCGGTTTACGAGCTTTCAACCATTGAACAGATTCCCGGTATCGAAGAGGATCTCGAAGCCAATTATGGTTTTCGCCCCGATTTCGAGCAGGCGAAATTGAACCTGGAAGAGAACGACGGCGCCGGGAACACCTTTAAGGCGACCGCCAAGCCGGTGCTGATTGGGACGGCCGTCGTCGGGGCGACGACTATGATCTTCGCCATCGTGGTGGCGCTGACCCACGGCTTGCGGCCGGATCTGCTGGCGAAGATCTCGATTCTGCACCCGCCGTTTCTGTTGGGACTGATTATGGGCGGCGGAGTGATTTACTGGTTCACCGGCGCCTCAACCCAGGCCGTGACCACTGGCGCCTATCGCGCGGTCGAATTCATCAAGGCCAATATCAAGCTGGAAGGTGTCACCAAGGCCTCGGTGACCGACAGCAAGAAAGTCGTGGAGATTTGCACGCGTTACGCGCAATGGGGCATGTTCAACATCTTTGTGTGCGTGTTTTTCTTCACCCTGGCATTTGCGTTCCTGGAGCCGTTCCTGTTTATCGGCTATCTGATCTCGATCGCGCTGTTCGGTCTGTATCAGGCGATCTTCATGGCGAATGCGGGCGGCGCCTGGGACAATGCGAAAAAGATTGTCGAAACCGAACTGCGGCAGAAGGGAACCGCGTTGCACGATGCGACGGTGATCGGCGACACAGTGGGCGATCCATTTAAAGACACCTCTTCGGTGGCGCTGAACCCGATCATCAAGTTCACCACACTGTTCGGGCTGCTGGCCGTCGAACTATCGGTATCGCTATCGGGCGAGAGCGGCAGCGCGCTGGGCTGGTCGCTTTCGGGAGTGTTCTTGTTGATTGCGCTGGTGTTCGTGTGGCGCTCTTTCTACAGCATGCGGATCGGAGGGGCGGCCGCAAAGATGGAGCAGGAGGTGGCAGAGCCGGCACAGTATACGCAGTAGAGACGGGAGGACCTAGCCGATTATCGTCACGCTGCCGGGTCGAATCGATTTAAGCGCCGCCAGGCATGCTGGCACGTGCGGCAGCAAATCCTCAATCTCGTTGGAGCGTGCGCGCGATCAGCAAAGCAATCTTGCGACCTGAGAGGTTCTGCTGATGCCTAATACCCCTATCGACCGTCAGAAGCACGTCGAACCTGGCATCTTCCGCAAGCAGGAGCAGCTCACCATTCTTTTTGCCAGCAAATCCTGCCTGTGGAACGGTCATGCATTGATGGCACGAGAACCCGTTTTGGATCTTTCTCGGAATACACTCGTCAATAAGGACCCGCACCTAAGTTCGGGCGAGGACAAGCTGCTTGCCCTCCTCAAGAGCTGCCACAGCCATGTCGCGCGAGACGGTTGCGAAATCGTCCAGGAAATCGTCCAGGCTGTGCCGGACGCTTTCGAGATAATCGAGCAATGCCTGAAAGGGCACCCGTGTACCACGGAACACGGGCTCGCCGCCAAGGATATCGGGATCCCGTACGATAATGGATTCCGTCATAGCACTAGTGTCGCGCATTGGAGAGAAGGGCAAAAATAGAGAAGGGAGGTGGCAGAGCCGGCACGATATACGAAGTAGATCCGGCAGACCGTAAGCATGGCGCTCGAAGAGCAAATCGCCCCTGAAGAAAGAGTACTGACAGGAACGCTGCGGCTTCTTGAAAAGCAAGGGCGCGGATTCCGGTTTATCTATTTCGTCTGGACGGTTTTCGTGTTGGCGCTGTTGGGCCTGGCGGGCGCGGTGACCTTTTACTACTGGCCCGTCGAGGCACTCTCGCCGCCGCACAATCTTTTCCAGGTTGAATTGGCGGGCCGGCGCTGCCGCTTGTACATGGTCGGCCGAACGCTGGTGGCAAATCTGGCCGGCTTCGACGATGGCTTGTTTGCCTATCTGATGTTCGACTATTACCGCTCGCGCCCGGCTCTGAAACAGAAAGAAATGATGCTGATCGCGGACGAAAGCGGGCCGGCCACGGTGTACCGGATTCTGCTGCGGCTGCCAAACGATTTGATTGCGGGAGTCAACGAACTCGCGGAATTGAAAGCGCAGCGGCTCACGGCGCGGATCGATTACAACTGGCTCACCGCGGACGAGATCAAGCAGGACCGACACCAGACGACGGTTTTTATCGAGTCCTATCAGGGGCCGGCGCCCGAGAAGCTGGAGAAGCTCCACGGCAGGGAATTGCAGCAATATCTGCGGCGATTCATTCGCTTCAAATCAACCGTCGATCCGAGAATTTACCGCAACCTGGATCCGATCCCTTCGCCCTTGACGCGAAAGCAGGCGAGCCGGCTGGCCGCCGACATGATCGCCGTGTCGCGCTTTTATAACATCCCGCTTGAATTGCTGATCGGGATTGGAGCGATGGAAAACAACTTTATGAATGTGCCGGGCGATTCGAACAATACGATTTGGAAGCGCCATGCGCAGCCGGGCGATGTCGTGCTGAAGCGGCGGCGGGGAAAAGTTCTGGTGAAGAACGGCTCCTCCGGCGTTTGGCAGATCACGCGGCAGTCGCTGCGCTACGCGCACCGTCTGTATTTACGCGACAAGAAGCACGATTACAGCCAGCTTCCCGAGCGCATGCAGCCGCCGAAAAAGCTGGACGTCAATCATGTCAGCCAGGACGTGTTGACCACTTATGCGGGGCTGCTATTGAGCAATCTGCTGGACCGGTTTCACGGCAACGTGTCGCTGGCGGTGGGGGCTTATAACGGCGGAAGCAGAAATCCGAACGCGCAATATGCCTCGCGCGTGGAAATGATCGCCAAATATGCGCGCCGGATGATCGGCCGCGCCGCGGAGCTGAACCGCGAGCAGGTTACGAAAACCGAAGTCAATCAGAGCCAGGCCGAGTCGGGGCCATAGCGGACTTGGCCACGATTGGACACACCTTCGTGTTCATTCGTGGCTTGCAGCCGCATCAGGCCCGGCGGCGGCGGAGAAAAGCGAGGCCGGCGAGGCCGAAACCCAGCAGCGACAAAGATGCCGGTTCGGGGACGGCGGAAGTAGGCGGACCGCTGGGCGGACCAACCGTGACGCCCGCGGTGTCGAGCGTGAGATCCAGCTCCGCGCCAACCTGCTCGCGGTCCGCATAGAAAAGAGCGACCGCATGATTGCCCGCAGTGAGCGTTCCCGTGACTACCGGCGCAAACGTGACCCCATGAATATCGGGGTTCTGGACCACAAGCGCTCCGTCAATGTACAGGAACGAATCATCGTCCGAACCCAGACTGAACTGGACTGTTTCATTCGTTGGCACGTTGAGCGTTCCGGTGAACATCGCGGTTAGGAAGCCGTTCGAGTCATTGGTTCCGGTGCCTTCCGGAATGTACATATGGTCGTTGCTGAAAGGCAAGCTGGCGGTACCGGTACCCTCCAGCATGATCGTGGACGAAGGAGTCCACCACAGGATTTCGTTGCTCGCATTTACGTCGTTCAAGCCCGGGTTGGGGCTAGTGAAAACAGGAAAGCCGTTCGGGCCGAGCGTATTCGTGACCGTGTAACCGATGGAATTGTGGGCGTCGGGATCATTGTTTGCCATCGTGTAGTATGTTGCCGAAAGCGAATCTGCGAACACGGCGGTGCCGGAAAGCGCGAGCACGACCGTGGCCGCCTGCAATAGTTTGATTCTCATGAAAGCTCCTGGTTAATGGAAATGAATTACAAGAGAAGTAGATCCGGGATTGGGTAGGATTGTTTCGCGGTTTGTAGTTTTGAAGTACTAGAACCCACAAGTGAAATCGATTGCCACTCACGACGTTCGCGTCTTTCTGCTGGCCCTGGCGGCAGGCGCCCCGGCTCTGCTGGCGTGCATTGTGTTGCTCGCCGTGGATGGATACTCGGCGAGAGCGCAGTGGACGATCGATGTCGCCGTGGTGCTCTGCTGGGTGGGGTTCGCCACTGCGGCGCGCGGGCGGGTTGCCAGTTCCCTGCGCACGCTGGCAAATCTGCTCGAGGCCATGCGCGAAGGCGACTATTCGATCCGGGGGCGCGTGACGCATATGGGCGAGCCGATGGGCGATGTCATGCAGCAGGTGAACGCGATGGCAGCCACGCTGCGGGCGCAGCGGCTGGGTGCGCTGGAAGCCACAGCGCTGCTGCGCAAAGTGATGCAGGAGATCGAGGTTGCCATTTTTGCCTTCGACCCGGAGCAGAAACTGCGCCTGGTGAACCGGGCCGGCGAGCGGCTCCTGGCGCAACCCGCCGAACGGCTGCTGGCGCGCGATGCGGCGAGCCTGGGTCTGGAGGAATATCTGGCGGCGGAAGCCGAACGGACAGTGCGGCGATCGTTTCCGGGCGGCTCCGGACGCTGGGGCATCCGCCGCAGCCAGTTTCGCGAAGGCGGCGTTCCGCACCGGCTGCTCGTAGTCTCGGATCTCACCCGCCCGCTGCGCGAAGAAGAGTTGCAGGCTTGGCAGCGGTTGGTGCGCGTGCTGGGGCATGAGCTGAACAATTCCCTGACGCCGATCAAGTCGATCGCGCAAAGTTTGCTGGATCTGGCGAAGAACGGCTCGCAAGCGGAGGAGTGGGAACAAGACCTGGTGCACGGGCTGCAAGTGATCGCCTCGCGCGCTGAATCGCTCAACCGGTTCATGGGCTCCTATGCGCAATTGGCAAAGCTTCCACGGCCGCGCTTCGCGCCCTTGGAGGTCAATGCGCTATTGCGGCATGTAACCGGGCTGGAGACGCGCATGCACGTGATCTTCGAGGAATCGCTTCCGCTGATCGTGCAGGCCGATACGGACCAGATTGAACAAGCGCTGATTAATCTGATTCGCAATGCGGTGGATGCGGCGCAGGAAACCGGCGGGCGGGTCTTCGTGCGCTATAGCCGGACGACTTCGGCGGTGCGCATCGCGGTGCGGGACGAAGGCCCCGGGCTGTCGGACACCGCCAACCTGTTCGTTCCCTTTTTTACGACCAAGCGCGGCGGTTCGGGGATCGGGCTCGTCTTGAGCCGGCAAATCGCGGAGGCGCATGGCGGATCGATGACGCTGAACAACGCCGCCGACGGGCCAGGCTGCGAAGCAACGTTGATGCTGCCGCTTTAAAGGAAAGCTCGTTCAGTACCGTTGCGTCATAGCGAGCTGGCAGCCATATACGTATGGCAGAATTGCATGTGTGGTTAAGAAGACGTTTAATGTCGACGCCAAGCTGCTGACCGAGGCAAGGGCCGCCTCCGGCGCGGCTACCGACACTGACGCGATTCGCCTGGGGCTGGAAGCGTTGGTGCGCCGCGCCGCGTACGAGCGGCTGAGGGCCCTTGGTGGGACGGAGCCTGACGCGCAGGATGTGCCGAGGCGCCGCGAGCGGCCGCGAGTAAGACGCAGAGCCTCTTAATGGTGCTCGTCGACACCTCCGTCTGGATCAGGTTTCTTGCCGGGCGGCGACCCTATCTGGCGGAGTTAGACCGGCTCCTTTCGCTTGGCGAAGTGGCAGGGCACGAATTCGTTTACGGTGAGCTGCTGATCGGGGATCGCGGAGGGCGGAAGAAGACTCTGGCAGCATTCGAACAGATGCGCCAGGCGAAGACGCTGCAGCACCATGAAGTCGCCGCTTTCGTCCGCCAACGCGAACTTCATGGGCGAGGAGTTAGTTGGATCGACATTCACCTGCTCGCATCGGCGCTCGTAGAGCGATTCACTTTTTGGACAGCCGATCTTCCACTTTCAGCCCTCGCACGCGAGCTCAGGGTTGCTTATAACATCGGAGCCTCCATTTAGCGAACCGACGCCGAGCTTATCCAGGTTTTCGTTCCCGTCCCACTAACGCCCGCTCGATGCGGCGGTCGGGAACGATCCACATCAGGGCGACCAGCACATAGATGGCGCTCGCGATCCAGGGTTGGACAAAAGCTAAACAAATCGCCGCAACGTAGAGCACGGGAGATATCTTCTCTCTATACG
>JBOGMI010000014.1:0-1364 GCA_050746645.1 Bryobacteraceae bacterium
GATAAGTCTCAGACATTACATCCTCTCCTTGTGGGGTCATCAAGCCACTTGGAGAGGATTCTACTCTCGGAACGGTCAAACCTCTTCGAGTCTCACTGGTCGAACCAGTGGCTTACCTATTGAGTTAGATGAACAGCAGGAAGAATAGTAACAAGAGTCTATTAGAAGAAAAGTACCGGTACTGGTCTTTCAGCAGGCCTGCTTACACAGCCGCCGCCCGCATCCGCCAACTGTAGAGTGGAAAACGCTCCGTCAGCGCCGCTACGCCTTTGCGCGCCTGGGCAATCACGGCTTCTGATTTCACATCGTTCAACACACTCGCGATCAGCCGCCCGACTTCGGCCATCTCGGATTCCCCAAAACCGCGCGTCGTCACCGCCGGACTGCCCAGCCGGATGCCGCTCGGATTCAGGGGCTTGTTCGTATCGAATGGAATCGCGTTCTTGTTTACCGTCATGTACGCTTCGTCGAGCGTCTTTTCGGCATCTCGCCCGCGCACGCCTTTCGAGAACACGTCCACCAGGAACATGTGGCTGTCCGTTCCTCCACTCACGACGCGATAGCCCTCCCGCCGCAGCGATTGAGCTAGCGCCCTTGCATTGGCGAGAACTTGTTTCTGATAAGCGCGAAAATCCTCGGTTGCCGCTTCGCGGAAACAGACTGCCTTGGCCGCCACGATGTGCATCAGCGGCCCGCCCTGCTGCCCCGGAAAAACCGCGCGGTCGATATCGGCCGCGAATTTCTCTTTACAGAAGATGACGCCCGCGCGTGGCCCGCGCAGCGTTTTGTGCGTGGTGGAAGTAACGATGTCGGCGTGCTCGCAGGGATTGGGATACAGCCCTGCCGCAATCAAGCCCGAATAATGCGCCATATCGACCACAAACACGGCGCCCACCGCGTCGGCCACCTGGCGGAAACGCGCAAAATCGATCCAGCGCGAATAAGCGCTCGCGCCCGCCATGATCAGCTTCGGTTTGTGTTCCTCGGCCAGCCGCGCCAGCGCATCGTAGTCGATGATCTCGTCTTCGCGACGCACGCCGTAAGACACTACGTTGTAGAGCTTGCCTGAAAAATTCAATGGATGGCCGTGCGTCAGGTGCCCGCCGTGCGCCAGATCCATGCCGAGAATGGTGTCGCCGGGCTTCAGAACCGCCGCGTAAGCCGCGGCGTTGGCCTGCGAGCCCGAATGCGGCTGGACATTCACGTGTTCGGCGCCGAAGAGCGCCTTGGCTCGCTGGCGGGCGAGTTCTTCGATCCGGTCGGCAAACTCGCAACCGCCGTAATAGCGCTTGCCGGGATAGCCCTCGGCATATTTGTTGGTAAAAACGGTTCCCGCCGCTTCGAGAATCGCCTCGGAAACAAAA
>JBOGMI010000015.1:0-6813 GCA_050746645.1 Bryobacteraceae bacterium
ACCCTGGAGCACCGCTTTGTGACGCTCGAAGATCTTCTCTTCGTTGTGCAGTGCCTTCACGCCGGCTGCTCGCAATACTGCCTTCCATAACCAGCGCAGGCCAAAGGCCAGCAGCAGCAACCCGAGAGCAAGCTGCAGTTTCGGGAGCGGAACCAGCCGAAGATTCGGCCCCAGCAGGGCGACGATCGCAGCCAGAACGACGGCTCCCGAAAACGCTCCGGTCAATGCGGATCGCCATCCGCGCGTCAGCCCGGCTGCAAGCACAATCGTCAGGGCCTCGACGAATTCGACGAGCGATGCCAGAAATGCCGCGAGAACGACCGGCGCGGCCTGGTTCCAATCCACACCACGACTATAGCTATCCCGCGGTCACCTGCGCCTTCGCCCAATGCGTGTTCAGCCAGCGCTCAAAATTCGTCAGGTTCGGGTACTCGCTCCGGATGGCGGAAATATCGACGTCGTAGCCGGTGTTTTCGAACCATCGATACATGATCGTCATTTCCTCTCCCGCATGCTGCTGGAACAGCTCCCAAGGGATCTGTTGGTAAGCGACTGGGCGCCCGGCGGCGCGCGTAAACGCTTCTGCGATGCCGCTCATCGAGAGTTCGTCGCCGGCAATGTCGATCGCTCGCCCTTGCCATCGGCCCGGATGCTCGAAAGCCATGGCCACAAAGCCGCCGATATCGTCGACGGCGATCATCTGCAAGCGCTTTTCCGGAGTTAGCGGCCAGGCGATGGCGCCGCCGTCGATCATGCTCTTCATGCCGAGCCAGTTTTCCATGAAGAAGACCGGGCGGACGATCGTGTAGGGCAAACCGCTCGTGCGCAGATGTTCTTCGATGGCGGCCTTGCTGTCGAAATGCGGGATACCGGTGTGTTTGTCGGCCGCGCCCACCGAGCTGTAGACAAAATGAGTGATGCCGGCGCGATTGGCCGCATCGATCAGATTCTTGCCCTGGCGCACTTCGGCTTCCAGGCCCTGGCTCAAATTCTGGACCGAATAAACGCCATAGACGCCGTCGAGCGCCCGCGCCATGGAAGCACTATCGTTCAAGTCGGCGTTCACGACTTCGACGTTGCGGCCGGCAAGCTGGCGCGCGGCGGGTTTTTCGGGATCGCGCGTGATGGCGCGAATGCCGAAGCCGCGCTCCCGGAGATGGTGCAGCGCCGCTCCGCCCTGACGGCCGGTAGCGCCGGTAACAAGAATGAGACGTTCGCGATGATCTGGCATATAAGAGTTCCTTTCTATTGAGGGATGCGGGCGGCCTCAACTTTGCTGCGCGCGAATACTGATAAGTTTAAGAAATGCTGACCGAGACCAAGCGCATTGCGCCGCCCAAGCGGCTTCTCTACGGACCGGGACCGTCGATGGTGGAACCGCGGGTGTATGAAGCCATGTCGCAGCCGGTGGTAGGCATCCGCGATCCTTATTTGCTGGAGATCTCGGAGGAAATCCGCGCCGGTCTGCGTGAGGTGTTCGGCACACGCAACGAGTTGACGTTCACCATTCCGGCGGCCGGCAGCGGCGCCATGGAAGCGGTGATCGCCAATTTCGTGGTGCCCGGGACAAAGATTGCGATTTTCGCGGCGGGCCATTTTGCCGACCGCATGACCGCCATGGCGCGCCGCCAGCGCGCGAATGTAGTGCGGCTGGACCGCCCTTGGGGCGAGGTTTTCACGCCCGCTGAAGCCGAGCGCTTTGTCGAACGCGAACGGCCGCAAACGATCGCCTTTGTGCAGGCGGAGACCTCCACCGGGGCTTATCAATCGGGCCGCGCGATCGCCTCGGCCGCCCGCTGCTGCGACGCGCTGGTGATCGCCGATACGGTTACCTCGCTCGGGGCCATGCCGGTCGAAATGGATGCGGTCGGCATCGATGTCGCTTTCAGTTGCTCGCAAAAGGGGTTGAGCTGTCCGGCCGGCTTGTCGCCGATCTCGATCTCTCCGCGCGCCTGGGCCCGGCTGGAAAAACGCCCGGAAGAACTCATCACCTGGTATTTCGATCTGCGGCTGCTCAAAAAATACTTCGATCCGCCGCACGTGTATCACCACACGCCTTCCCCGCCGCTGTATTACGCGCTCCATCAGGGCTTGCAGGCGATTCAGGAAGAAGGATTGAGCCAGCGCTTGGAGCGCCACCGCCGCGCTCATGAGCGGCTGGTCGCGGGCCTGGAGGGGTTGGGTTTTCGACTGCTGGTGAAAGAGCCAAAGAATCGTATCTGGCACCTGACCACCGCCAGTCCGCCGGCGGGCGTGGACGAAGCGAAGCTGCGGGGCCGCTTACTGGAGCGATTCGGTATTGAAATCGGCGGCGGGCTGGGCCAGCTTGCCGGCAAGATCTGGCGCATCGGGACGATGGGACCGCTGGCGACGGATGAGAACGTCGATTTTCTGCTGGAGGCGATCCGGCAATGTATGTAGGTAACAGCTTTTAGCTGTTAGCTTTTAGCTATGTCATCGGACTTTGTCATCCAACTCGGGCTCCATCAATTGCAACTGCTCAAGGGCGACATCACGGCCATTGCGGTGGACGCCATAGTGAACGCCGCGAATGCGGAATTGGCCGGAGGCGGCGGTGTGGATGGAGCGATCCATCGTGCGGGAGGTCCCGAGATTATGCGCGAGCTGGATGGCATCCGCGGCCAAATCGGCCGCTGCGAACCGGGCCATGCGGTCGCGACCGGGGCCGGCAAGCTTCCCGCCCAGTATGTCTTTCATGCGGTTGGACCGATCTATCGCGGCGGCGGCCATGGCGAAGCCGAGACGCTCGCCTCCTGCTATCGGACTTGTCTGGAGATGGCGGCCGAACGCGGGGCCAAAAGCGTCAGCTTCCCCTCGATCAGCACCGGGGTATATGGATATCCGATTGAGGAAGCAGCGGAAATCGCGGTGAGAACGGTGGCCGCCTGGCTGCAGGAGCATACCGGGCCGGTGAACGTGATCAAGCTGATCCAATTCAGCGACGGCGATCACGCTGTTTATCGGCGCCAGGCACAAAATTTGCACGGCGAGGCCCCCGGCGGCGCCGCACACGGATAGAATCGTATTTGCGCCATGCAACTTCTCGAAGCAGGAAACCATAAATATCTGCTGCTGGAACTCGATCAGGAGTTCGTAGCCAACATCGCGCGCGAAGCCGGTTTTCAGCACCGCATCGAGGATCGCCAGCGCGCGCTCTCCATCGATTTGATCGCGGTCGAACGCGAAGCGCCGCTGCTGCTGTTCGATGCGGCGGAGCCGGCCAACCTGGGCTGGTTTTCGCGCTGCCAGTTTTATGTGGACGGCGCCACCGGCAGCGTGCTGCAAACCCCGCTCTGGCTGGCCAATCAGCGCGACCGCCAGGGCCGCCCGATTCCCAACGCGATTCGGCTGCAAATCCCCAAAGAACTGCCCGGGCAATTCCGCATGCCGGGGCGCCAGGCGGTGAGCGAGCAAGTTATCTATGCGGTGTTCTTCAATTTTCTAAACGCGCTGACCAATACCGGCGTCGCGGTCTGCGGCGGCCCCATCGTGAAGCCTCTCGCCGGCCGCACCGAAACCGGGCGCAGAACGCGTCTGAAAGCCGGCTCGCAGCCCAGATTGGCCGGACCGACGAGCTAGCCGCGCGGAGCTGCAGACAGGCTCGCACGTTGACTGCTATCCGCCATTGGCGGATAATGGGCTGTCGATTGGAGCTGATCGAAACCTCTACATTCACGAAACAGATCACGGCTCTACTCACAGATGAGGAGTATGGGGATTTTCAGTCGCGACTCGCCGCAAACCCTCAGCTTGGCGCCGTCATTAAGGGTGGCGGCGGGATTCGCAAGGTCCGGGTGGGTGTCGGATCACGCGGGAAAAGCGGTGGCGCGCGTGTCATCTATTATTGGGCCGTGCGCTGAGATTTGATTTTGTTGCTCTACGCGTATCCCAAGAACGTCACGGCGGACCTAACTCCGAAGCAGCTCGCACAGCTAGCCAAAGTTGTCAAAGAGGAATTCGGCAATGAAAAGGGAGATGTTTGAACAACTGCTGGACAGCGTCCACGAGGGTGGGGCAATTCTGCGTGGTCAGAGAAAGCCCGCTCGGCATTTCGTGATCGGCGCTTCCGGGGTTCGGACGATTCGCGAACGAACTAAGCTCTCGCAGTCGGAGTTTGCTCGCCTCATTGGCGTCAGCGTAAAAACACTTCAAAACTGGGAACAGGATCGGCGTCGTCCAGCCGGACCGGCAGCCGCCCTGTTGAAGATCATCGCCCACGAACCGCAGTTGGCGGTGAAAGCGATTCATCGGGCCAGCTAGGGGTGAGCGGCCAGCAGCAGAGTGGGGGATCGCTTGAGCACGCAATCGAGCGCCAGGTGGAGGGTATCGGGATCGAGGGCGGCAAAGCTTTCGTCGAGAATCGTCAGATCGGCGCCCTGCAGGAGGGCGCGCGCGATATAGATGCGGCTGCGCTCGCCATGTGAAAGCTGCCAGCCGCCTTCGCCGACCATCTGCAATAAGCGGCCCGGCATGCGATCGAGAAGCTCGCCGAGTCCTAACTCCAGGCAGACCGCCTCGGCTTCGCGCATATCTTCGGGCGCGGGCGGCCAGGCCCGGCCCATGAGCAGATTGAAAGCCAGGGTTTCGGTGACGATGTAGTTTTCGTGGAACTGCGGGGCAGCGGCGATGGCTCCGCCGACGCGCAGCTCTCCCGATTGGGGACTGCGCAGCCCGGCTAGAATCGAAACCAACGTGGTCTTCCCGCCGCCCGACGGCCCTTCCAGCAAGACTCGATCTCCCTGTTCGATCGTCAGATCGCACTCTCGTAGCACGGGCTCAGCGTCGGCCGAATAGCTGAAGCTGAGATCGCGAAGCTGGATCGGTGTGCCTCCTTCCGTGGTCTGCCTGCTGTGGCAGACAGAACCCGATTGTGTGCCCCACAGCGGCCTAATCCGCTCCCACGCGGTCCACGCCGCCGCCGCTTCCGCCATCGCCCTCGACAGGCGCCGGAACGCCGTCCAGGCCAGAAACGCTCCTCCCAGCGGAATGGCAATCTGAGCGAACGAAAGATCGCCCGAGGCGATCGCCGGCGCCAGCGACGCCACTCCGACAAACAGCCAACCGCTTGGAATCGCGCCTAAAAACAGAGCGCCCAGGCGATCCAGCCGCCGCGAACGATCCGAATACGCGGCGAGCGCCTCGGCTTCGCCTTCGTGCCAGCGTTCCGGCGGCTGCTGCGCCAGCCGTGTGCGATGCCCGGCCATCGATTCGATGAGATCGTTTGTCATCGCCATTCGCGACTCGGTCCAACGCCGGTAGCGAATGAAAAAAGCAGCGGCGAGCAGCGCGCTCAACGCACACCACAAGGCCAGAACGAAAGCAAAGCGCCCCAGAAGGAATCCGGCAACCACGATTTCGATCGCCGCCAGCACGCCGGCAATGCCTCCGGTGACCGCCAGCGTTTCGACGGTCTCCGCCTCCAGCGCCTGCGAAAGAAAACTGCCCAGGCCCCAACGGCGAATCTCTTCAAGGTTGAGGTTCAAAGCGCCGCAAAGCAGCCGGGTCTTCAAAAAGCTGCCCGCATCCACCGAAATCAACCCTTGCAGCCAGGTTCCAGCGACGCGAAACGGAACCACGGCAAGCAACAGCGCAGCCCAAAGCACGAGCGAAGCGCTCCCGCCGTTTGCGATGCGCCCCAACACGACCCAAGACGCGAGCCAGAGCGCGTATTGCGCCAGATGCACTCCGATCAGCGCCGCGGCCTTTGTCTTCATATCGTCTCGACTCTGGCTTCTTCCACACAGCCCGCCTCCACGCGAATGCGCCGCCAGAAGCCGTCCGACCATAATTTGCGAATCTGTTCTTCGGAAGCCAGCAACTGCGCATAACGCGAGCCGGGCCGGGAGCGCAACTCCGCCGGGCTTCCCTGCTCGGCGATGCGCCCGCCCGCAACGACAATCACGCGATCGAACGATTCGGTCTCCGCGATATCGTGCGTGATGCACAAGAGCGTAGAATCGCGCCAGGTTTCCCGCGCGCGGCGAAGCAACGTTCGCCGCTGCTCGCGATCCAGCCCGCGAAACGGTTCGTCGAGGATCGCCAGGCGCACACCTTGCCGCGCCAGAGCCCGCGCAAACCGCACCCGCTGCCCTTCGCCTCCCGAAACCAAACCGCCGCCCTCGCCCAAATGAGTATCGATTCCTTCCGGCAGTTTTTGGATGACCCGGCCGAGATCCGCCCGATCCACGGCCGCCAGCGGGCACGATTCATTGCCGTAGGCGACATTTGCCCGCAGCGAACGATTCCACAACTGCACCGCGGGATCGACCCAAGCCGTGTGCAACCGCAGCGCTTGCACATCGAGCGGGCGGCCATCGACGAGCACCTCGCCAGCGCTCGGCCGGAACCAGCCCAGCAGCACGCCGGCCAGACTCGACTTCCCCGCCCCCGACGCGCCGACAACCGCTACATGCGATCCAGCGCCAATGGTCAAATCGACTTTTTCGAGAATCGTATGCCCGGAAACTTCCACCGAAACGCCTCGGAACGAAATGGCGTGTGCGGGAAACCGGGGACAGGCAACGAATTTCGGAGTCTTGCTTGGGCTAGGCGCGCTGGGGTCCGAAAATTCGAAGCCTGTTCCTGATTTCCCTTCTTCAGGGGCTCCCAACGGCTCCAGCAAACGCAGCGCGAGATTGCGGTAATAGGGGTACTGCCGCAACAGCGTTCCGAACTGCTGCGCCAGTGCGGGCAAGCGCAATGCCCAGTAGGCGAGCAGCAGAAACTGTGGTCCGCCGCCCGCTCCAGTGACAAACACAAAACGCACGACCAGCGCAAAAGCGGCGGTCAGTT
>JBOGMI010000016.1:0-6852 GCA_050746645.1 Bryobacteraceae bacterium
GCGGAACGTACCCGGAAGCGCCGGGCGGCGGCCTCGGCGTGGGCGGCGGCAAGCTGCTTCGCTACGTCCTGGTGCTGCCGCAAAAACGCCGCATAGGTGCTGCCGGTTTGGATGGCTTCGAGTTGTGCCAGCAGGGAAACGCGGGCAAGCGCGAGGGCATCCCCGCGCTCCTCGGCTCCGAACCTGTGCAGCAGGCGGATGGCGTCGCGCTCGCTGCAATGAAAAATTGCCCGCAATTCCTGCCGGCCCAGCCATTCGAGCGGTTCGCTTTGGCGCACCACGTCGGCGATGGCCTCCAGACGCGCGAACCATTCCGGGTGCCGGGCCATAGCTCAACTTCCCTGCGAGGCGCGCCAGAGCCACCAGATCTGTTGGATTTCGGGCTCAAAGCCCACGTCGGCAGGGTATTTGCCCGGCTGCGCACGGATCGCCGCAACGATCGTGAGGATGTCGGCGGCGATCGGCGCATCGACATTCCAGAGGTCGGTTGGGTCCCAGCCGCCGTTTTCCGGGGTATTGTGCCAGGCGAGCAAGAAGTCGGCGACCCGTCGGGACTGGCCGGTATCGCGCCGGGCGGCAGCGCACAGACGGGTAAGCGCTTCGAGGGGAGCGGTTTCCTGGGTGTCCATGTGATTCAAATTACGCCGCAGATCGAAGTTTTCGATATCCCGGTCCAGTGTATCCAAGTGGCGAAGTTCTGTCACCTACCAAGCCCCAAATAGGTACCAACGTATAAATTCCTATCTCTGGCGGGCAGGTGCAGGCGCGGCAGGTTGTCCTCCCGTACTCGAAATGCGGCTTCTCGGCGGAGGATTACGCCGGGCGCTCGGGAAGCGGAGAGCAGCAAAATGAGCTATCTTGAAAGTGCGATGGCTGCCAACACGAAAGAGCTGACCATTCTCAACGTGGATTTCCAGAACCCGGAGGAACTGGCGCGCTTTCACGCCCAGGAATTAGCCATCTATCGGGAACGGCAGAAGAAAATCGTTGCCGATCTGAAGCGCGAAGGCTATCTCGATGAGTATGGCAATTGGCACTTCAAAGAGCCGCTTCCCGAGGACATGCGCCCAGATTCGAAGGCCGATTTTACCCATTAATGCCGCCACGGATGATCGTGGTGGCCGGGCCGTCTGGCAGCGGGAAATCCACGGTTTTCCGGCCTGAAGAAGCACAGCTCGACTACTTCAACGCCGACGAACGCGCCAGAGACCTGAACAACGGCTCCGGGCGCAACATTCTCCGGCGATCCGTGCCCAAGTGAATCAGGACCTCGAACAATTTATTGCCGATCACATTTGGCAACGAGCGAGTTTTGCCTATGAAACGACTCTTCGGACCAAAATCACTTGCGATCAGGCCCGGTTAGCAAAGGCACACGGTTTCAAAACCAGCATGAGCTATGTCGCTCTGGAAAGCGCCGCCGAGTCTATCCGGCGTGTTCGGCTTCGGGCGGAAAAGGGCGGGCATTCGGCACCTCCGGAACGGATACGCGAGATTTACGACGCCAGTCTCGGCAATCTGCCTCAGGCGCTGCGAGAGTTTGACAGTGTTGCCGTCTATGACAATACTGCGATAGAACGAGGTTCTCCCGAAGGCGTCCTCCTCACCGTCGATGGCACGATTGTTCACCTAGGAGAACAACCCCCCAATGGCTCGAAAAGGCATTGCGAGGAACCGAATTCGAAATTACGGAATCCCTGCGGGCAAAGGTGCTGGGGAGCGATGCCGGGATCGGCTTCGATGGCTAGGCCGGCGAGAAAAAGCGCCGGGGCGACCCATGCCTTTAAGCCGCCGCGCCTGTTTGTATCGACGGGTCTTGAAAAGGATCCTGACCGGCCACCCTTCAGCGCGGGTCGCAGCGATCGCACAGCCACTGGCCCGTTTGGGCGATATGGTTTCCCTCGCGTTTTCTGCACGATTGACAGAAAACGTCGGCGGGAGGGGAGCAGGGCACGCCGAAGGCGTCGGGGCACACGGCCTGTAAAGGATGGGGCGCGCGCGTACAAAGGATGGGTCGCGGCGGCGCTTCGGTCTGATTGCCGACCTTCGTGAGTAACCTCCTATGGGGATGGTAGCGCAAATTCGTTTCGGCTTCATTGCTGTCATTGAGGGGTTCTGAGCCATCAAAGCTGCGACCGCTTCCGTCATATTGCGACCGGAAGCGCTGCGGATTGGGACTGCCTCCACAGAGGCATACAGGTCGCACCGGGGAGAATTTGGCCAGAGAACTCACCGGTACCGTACAGTGAGACAGGGACCAACGAGTATGGGTTCACAGTTGATTGCGCGTGACGGCGAGGCAGCTATCTGGGTGCGTCTGATCGAATCTCATAGCCGCAGGATCTGGTTCCCGAGGCCGCACGATACCTTCTCGGGGTGCGATTCACGGAGAACGATCAAGGCCGCTTACAGCAGCTCGCCGACCGATCGCAAGCGGGAACTTTGAGCGACGAGGAAGGCCGAGAGTTCGACGGTTACTTGCATATCGCCAATCTGTTGGCCGTCATGCAGTCCAAGGCCCGATTAGTGCTGGCCAGTCAGGAAGCCCCCGGACCGCATTCGTGAATCCGAGTCTCATCCGGCAGGTCTGGTAACGAGCGGGTCGCCGCTGCGAGTAGTGGGGGAACGGGGCGCTTGTGCCGGCGTCCGGAAATAACGGATCATAAGGAAGAGAGCTTATAAGGATGAGTTCGCAAGCCGTCACGCCAATACGGAAGCCGCCATTCTCGCGCGCATCATCCAGACCGACGAAAAGGAACTGACGCCGGAAGCGGCGCGTTACCTCCTCTCGATGAAGCTGCCCGAAAGCGACGAGAACCGCGTCAACGAACTCTCGGCCAAGGCGCGGGCGGGCTCGCTGACCGAAGCCGAGACGCAGGAGCTCGATAGCTATCTGCACATCGGATTCCTGCTCGGTGTGATGCAGTTGAAGGCGCGACACCTGCTCCAAACGAAATCCGACGTGGCCCGCGAACAGTGAACCGGGAGCTGGCGCGGGCCGTTCGCGAGCGAGCCGGCGGGCGTTGCGAATATTGCCGCTTGCCGCAGTTCGCCCTTCCGCTGCCGTTTCAAATCGACCACATCGTTGCCGAACAGCACCGGGGGGAAACTGTTCCCGAAAATCTCGCGCTCGCCTGCCCGCACTGCAATCGTTATAAGGGGCCGAACCTGGCGGCCCGCGATCCCGCCTCGGGCGAACTGGTCCGCTTGTTCCATCCGCGCACCGATCGCTGGATCGAACATTTCCGGTTCGAGGGCGCCTGGATTGCGGGCCAAAGCCCGGTCGGGCGCGCGACCGTGGGGGTGTTGGCCATGAATGCCGAGGGGCCGCTGCGCCTGCGGCGCCAGCTTGCCGAAATCGGGGCCTCCCTGTTCTGAAATCCCCCCTGATCTGACGTTAGGCCCAAATTCTGCAACAGCTTGTTGCAAATTTGCCGTGCGGCCGGGAGCCGAAATCGGACAAGGCAAGAAAAAACCGCGAAGCCCTCTGGGTGGCTTGGCTTAAAGGGCCAGAGGCTAAACTAAACTGAAACAAGGGAGCCATTCCATGACCCTGACCATTCACCTTCCCGAAGAGCAGTTGGCAACCCTCGAAGCCAAGGCGACCACGCTCGGCATCTCGGCCGAGCAATACGCAAGCCAGGTGCTCGAACAGGATCTTCAGTCCAGCAAGTCCGCGACGCGGCATATCTCCGAAATCATTCTCCAGAGAATGCGCAAGGTTCCTCCCGAAATCATGGCTAGCATGCCTGTCGATGGTGCCAGTCAGCATGATCATTACATCTATGGGCTTCCGAAGAGAGAACCGTGAAGAGGGTTTTTGCGGACACCTTCTACTGGATTGCCTTAACCGATTCCACGGACGCGGCCCACGAACGTGCTCGACAGATCACCGACGATGTAGTTACGACCGATGAAGTTTTAAGCGAATATCTGACCTTCTTTTGTGCGGCGCCGGAATTCCTGCGCCGCGAAGTGGCTTTAGCCGTGGAGGATATCTTGCAAAACGCAAGCGTGACCGTCATTCCGCAGAGCCGGGAATCGTTTTTGGCAGGCCTGAGGCTCTACTGCGCCCGGCCCGATAAAGAATATAGCCTGACCGACTGCGTTTCCATGGCGACCATGCGCCGGGAAGGGCTGACGGACGTGCTGACGAACGACCGTCACTTCGAGCAGGAAGGCTTTCGCGCACTCTTTCGCAATTGGTGAAAATGACGAGGTTTTTGCCCGCCGTAAGCCAAAGAACGTCGGGAGCGGGGCCTTTTATCGATGGGTGTTGGGGAGGAATCCCGACCGCCCACCCTTCAGCGCGGTCGCAGCGATCGCACAACCACTGGCCCGTTGGGCCGATGTGGCTTCCCTCGCGTTTTCCGCACGATTGACAGAAAACGTCGGCGGGAGGGGAGCAGGGCACGCCGAAGGCGTCGGGGCACACAGCCTGCAGAGGATGCGGCGCGCGAGTGAGCTTCGGTTTTGTTGCCGGCCCTCGTTGCTAGCTCCACATTCGGAATGGTCGTGCAAAATCAATCGCTTCCCGAACGGGCGCAGGCTTCGGGCTCGCGGCAGCGAAGTGGCGAAGTTCCGTCACCTGCTTAGAAAATAGCCTACGATAATACTTCTTATCGTTTCCCGAGGCTGTCGGCGCGGAAAAGGATTTGCCCAACATAAAGGACGTTATGTTGTACCAACCAGAACCCCCCGTGCTATCCTGGCGGGCAGCGGGGAAAGAATAGGTAGAGAACCCGTGCAGATCACTTTCGACATCCCCGACCAGCTCGCCTCCGCGCTCGTCCCCCAAGGCCGGGACCCGGCCTATGTGGCCCTCGAAGCTTGGGGCCTCGAAGCCTTCCGCGAAGGCCGCCTCTCCGAATTCCAGCTCCGCACCTTGCTCGGCTTGGAATCCCGCTGGGACCTCCACGCGCTGTTCAAGGAACGCAAGGTCGAGATGTACACCTTGGAAGCACTGCAACAGGATCTCGCGACCATTCGGGAGTTTCGCGAACAGCAAAAGCTTGACCGCCCGGCATGATTGTCGTGGCTGATGCCGGTCCTCTCCAATATCTCGTGCGCATCCGAGCTGTCGACGTCTTAGCGCCGTTATATCAACGCGTGCTCGTTCCGCAGAGTGTCGCCCGAGAGTTGCAGCACAATAAGGCGCCAGCCGCGGTGCGGACTTGGATCGCGCAGCCGCCCGCCTGGTGCGAGGTTCGCCCCGATCCGCCCGCCGACCCGGCGCTCGCCTTTCTCGGTTTCGGTGAGCGTGCCGCCATTCCCCTCGCCCTCGCGGTCCACGCGGATCGCTTATTGATTGACGACTTGGCAGGTCGCGCCGAAGCGACGCGACGGCGACTGCGCGTAACTGGCACGTTGGGCGTACTCATCGACGCTCATTGGGGCGGTCTGCTGGATTTTGAGCAAGCGCTGGCCGAGCTCCGGCAAACCAATTTGTATCTTTCGGATGAAATCATTGCTGTCGCGCGGCAGGAATTGTCGAGCGGAGAACGGAGATCCTGAACCTGATATGAACCGTCGTTTTGAAATCCAACCCCGTGCCGCCGAACTCGGCGGCGGCTGGCGTCTCCGCCTCCTCGAAATCGAGCTGGGCGGCCAAGAAACCGAAAGGGGCGGCGGTGTGTTTCCGCCGCAACCGGAGCAGGGAATCGGCGAGGACTGGCTGGCCGCCTTCGTGGAGAACCAAGCATGAGCGCACTAACCGTGGTTTCCGCGAGCACGCTGGAATTGCCGGCGCTGATCGCCGGGGCAGGGGAGCCGGCCGCCCGGCGCTTCCTCGAATTCTTCACCGTCCATATCCGCAACCCCAATACCCGCGCAGCTTACGGCCGCGCGGCGGGAGCCTTCTTGCGCTGGTGCGAGGCGCGCGGTTTTAATGAGCTGCGCCAAGTGCAACCGATCCACGTTGCCGCCTATGTGGAAGAGCTGGGCCGCACGCTGGCCGCCCCCTCGATCAAACAACACCTCGCTTGCCTCCGCATGCTGTTCGATTGGCTGGTCACCGGCCAGGTCCTCCCCGCGAATCCCGCGCATGCGGTCCGCGGGCCGCGGCATTCGGTCATGAAGGGCACAACCGCCGTCATCTCCTCCGAAGAAGCACGCGAGCTGCTGGCGAGTCTCGATCTCTCGCACGTGGTCGGTCTGCGTGATCGCGCCCTGATCGCCACCATGGCCTACAGCTTTGCGCGCGTCGGCGCCGTCGTGAATCTGAAAGTGGAAGACTACTATCCGCAGAAAAAACGCTGGTGGCTGCGCCTGCGCGAGAAAAACGGCAAGGTGAACGAAATGCCCTGCCATCACAAGCTGGAAGCGTATCTCGACGCTTACATCGCGGCGGCAGGCATCGCGAATGATCGCAAAGGACCGCTCTTCCGCTCCGCGATTCGCAAAACCAAACAGCTCAGTAACCGCCCGCTCTCGCGCACCGATGTCTGGTACATGATCCGGCGCCGCGCCGCCGATGCGGATCTCGAAACCGCCATCGGCTGCCACACCTTCCGGGCCACCGGGATCACCGATTACCTCACCAATGGCGGCCGGATCGAGGTCGCGCAACGAATGGCCGGTCACGCCAACGCAAAAACCACCGGCCTCTACGACCGCCGCCACGACGAAATCAGTGTCGGGGAAGTCGAGAAAATCGGCATCTGATTTCTTTGCCGATCCGCGTCCGGCGGCCAGTCTGTTCACAAAACCTACTCAACATGCTTATCATCCTAAATCCGGCAGTTAGCCGATCCAAGCAGGCGCAGATTCCGGCCCGGAGGGGCATTTTCTAGCCAATCGCGGAAGATGAAGCGAAGTACGGCGCGCCAGCGTTCAGTTTGGGATAACTGCTCC
>JBOGMI010000017.1:0-8782 GCA_050746645.1 Bryobacteraceae bacterium
CCGATCAAAGCAATGATCATCCCGACGTAAGCCGCATCGCCGTGGAACGTGGGAAGGAACGTCTGCTTAATGGCGAGATTCCAATCCGGCTTGGCCAGAAATGCGGAGACAGGATAAAAGAAGTAGATCAGCGAGGCAGCGATCAGGACACGTTCAACTTTCTTATAGCGTCCGCGTACAATGAGCGACCAAACCAGAATGGCGCCGATGGGAACAGCGATGTACTTGCTGACGCCGAAGATGCCCATACCCGCGGCGAGGCCGGAAAATTCGGCGACAATGGTAAAGAAATCCGCCAGCGCGAAGACCAGCATGGTGAAGAAGGTGGCCCGCAGACCGAATTCTTCGCGAATCAGATCCGAAAGCCCTTTGCCGGTGATGGCGCCCATGCGGGCGGCCATTTCCTGGATGACGATCAAGGCGATGGTGGTGGGGATCAGGGTCCAGAGGAGCGCGTAGCCGAAGGCGGCGCCTCCCTGCGAGTAAACCAAAATTCCGCCCGGGTCGTTGTCCACGTTCGCCGTGATAAACCCCGGCCCCAGCACGGCAAGAAAGGCCGCAATGCGCGCCGTCATGAGGACGTAGAAAGATTTCCTGCGTAGCGCGGTTTGCATCATGGGCCAAAGCGAATTTCAGATTTTATTGTTCCCTATGCGCGTCTCATAAAATGCACGAGTTGGAGAAAAATGCCCCCAATTACGATCTGCTTTGTCTGGCACATGCACCAGCCGTTCTATAAGGACCTGGTCAGCGGCGAATACCGGCTTCCGTGGGCGCGGCTGCACGCTCTGAAAGATTACTATGGCATGGTAAAAATCCTGGAGGAGTTCCCAGGCATTCATGCCACCTTCAACCTGGCGCCGTCGCTCCTTGCGCAGATCGAAGACTACGCCGAAGGCAACGCCTCCGACCCATTTCTCACGCTGGCGTTGAAGCCGGCCGAAAATCTCAGCAGGGGCGATGCGGAATTTCTGCTCCGGTACTTCTTTCAGGCGAATGAACAGCGGCTGATCGACCGCCATCCGCGCTACCGCGAGCTGTTCACCGTCTTCAAGCGGAATGCGTGGGCGCCGCGCCTAGCCGCCGAGTCCTTCGACACCCGGATGCTGCGCGACTTGCAGGTGCTCTCGCAGTTAGCCTGGTTCGACGAAGAATATCTGGCGCATGATGAGCAAATCCGGCGGCTGGCCGGGAAAGAGCGCGATTACGGCCGCGAAGATCAGGAAACCATCGCCCAAAAACAGCGCGAGCTCTTGAACAAAGCCATCCCCGTTTACCGCGATTTTTCCGAGCGCGGCCAGATCGAGCTAGCCGCGTCGCCGTTTTATCATCCGATTTTGCCGCTGCTGTGCGATTCCAATGTGGCCGGCGTTTCGCACACCTATTTGCCGCTTCCGCCGCAATTCTCTTACCCGCAAGACGCGGAAGAGCAGCTCTCCCGTGCGCGCGAGTTCTTCCTCTCGCGCTTCGGCAAAGCTCCCGACGGGTTGTGGCCTTCCGAAGGCTCGGTTTCCGATGCCGCGCTGCGCATCGCCTCCCGCTGCGGATTTCGTTGGGCGGCTTCGGATGACGAAATCCTCGCCCGCACCCGGGACGCGCCGGTCAGCCCGCTCCATACCTACCGGCCGTATCGCTGGCGGCAGGGAGGCGAATCCATTCAGATGATTTTCCGCGATCATTTGCTGAGCGATTTGATCGCCTTCGCCTATCACCGCATGGATGCCGATGCGGCGGCCGAGCATTTTCTGGCCGCGGTGCGCAAGAACTGCCAGCCGCTGCTGCGGGAAGGGCAGAATGCGGTCGTGCCCATCATTGTGGACGGAGAAAATGCCTGGGAATTCTATTTTCAAAACGGCCGGCCCTTCTTGCGCGAGTTGTACGGACGCATCGAGGCGGACCCCGGGATGCAAGCCCGGACGGTGAGCGAAGCGCTGGGCGCGGCGGCGCCCGAGCCGCTGGCGCACATCTTTCCGGGATCCTGGATCGACGCCAAATTCGACATCTGGATCGGCGCCGAAGAAGATAACCAGGCCTGGGAGCAACTGCTGGCCGCGCGGCGAGTTTTCGATCGCGCCCCGCAGCCGCAGGCGGGCGGCATAGGCGAAGAGGCGAAGCGGCTGGCGCGCGAAGAGCTTCTGATCGCCGAGGGCAGCGATTGGTGCTGGTGGTACGGACCGGAGCATTCGTCCGCCAATCGGGCGGAGTTCGATCAGCTCTTTCGCGGACATCTGGCCAACGTGTATCGCCTGTTGGGGCTCGATCCGCCGCCCGAGTTGGCGCTGCCGATCGTGCGCGACACGCAGCCCAAGCTCCACTACGCGCCGAGCGGGCTGATCCAGCCGCAAATCGACGGCGCGATTTCTTCCAGCGCCGAATGGTCGCAAGCCGGGAGATACCGCATGGCCAACGAATCCGGCCAGCAATCGATCATTCGCGAGATGTTTTACGGCAGCGGTGGCGACAGTATTTACTTTCGCGTGGATTTGGCCGAAGATCCGGTAGCTACCGCTCCACTGGAATTTCGCTTCGAGATCCGCAACCGCGCGGGCGAGCGGTTTTCCCTACATCTGCTGGCCGATGGCCAGGGCGTTTCGCTGAACTCGACGGATCTGCCGCAAGGCACGGTAGAAGCGGCGCTGGGGCGGATTTTCGAGATGCGCCTCTCCATGAGCGCACTGCACATGCGCGCCGGCGATCCGCTGCACCTGCGGCTGTCGGTCCTGCGCGCCGGTCTGACCATCGCTTCGCTGCCGCCATTCGGAGACGTGGAGCTTTACGCGCGCCCGCTCGCGGCGCACGGATTCTGAGCTCTTATTACGATGAGGCTAGCGGAGAATGATGCTTCGCCGAATGCACCATCCTGGCGCGATCCAATTGACACTTGCGAAAAGCGCTCTGCAGCTCCCACGGGAAGCTACAGAGCGCAGATGAAGAGCAACCTATCCGCGTTGGAAGCGGCGTTTTGCGAATCCTAACAAGCCAACCAGGCCGGCGCCCAACAAGCCATAACTGGATGGTTCCGGAACGCTGGAATTGGGCGGAGGCCCGATCGGAATCGAGCCAACCGGCAGAGCATCCCCGGCGTAGACGAGCATGTCGACCTGACCTTCTCCGACGACTCGGCTCGGCACGTCTCCGGAGTTGTCTCCCAGCCAAAAATTGATGTCATACGTGCTGCCAACAGTCAGTCCGGCTAATTGCTGATAGACGGCATCATAGCCCTGGACAGATCCATCGCACCACATATTTGTGCCGCCGTGAGCGACATTCGGGCCGCAACTGCTGTCTGAAGTTGTTTCGACGGCCCCAATCGCCGAAACGTCAACCGATTGAATCCAGGCGCCCCACCCAGCCGGGCAGCCTAAACTATTATCGTGATTGCAATTTTGTCCGAGTGACGCACTTTCGAAACCGGCATCGGCAAGCAGGTTCGTTGTTCCTCCGCTCTTGGCCACCGATGCGTCGTCAAATGCAAAGTACGCGGGCGTCTCCCGGAACGCGAACGATACGAATTCAGATGTATTATCCGCGGTGAAGCTTGTCGTGAAATTCACATAGCTACTCAGAACGCCCGAATGTTGCGGCGTGTTGGCAAGATCGAAAATCGGATTGGGTGGTGGCTCTTGTGCCATTCCCATTGAGGGGATTAGGAGCGCCCCGGCGAAAATCATTCCGTATGGCGCCAGCCCTCCTAGGGTCCATTTCATAGTAATCTTTCCTCCTTATGATGTGCATACACTAGATATGCGACTCATAGAGGCTAACAGGATCGTAGTAGTTTCTAACAAGAACGTACTATTTGTACCGGTACCTGAAATTCCGGGCGCCACGAGAGCCCTTTCCGCTCTGAATTGGGTTTGCCTCGCAAATTCCACTTGAGCCGCCCACGCGATGACGCCGCGTACCATAAAAGAGCATGCGCACCGACGGACGACGGCCGGATCAACTGCGGCCCACGCATTTGGCAACCGATTATCTGAAGACCGCCGAGGGATCGGTGCTAATCGAGGCCGGCAATACGCACGTGCTGTGCGCGGCGACGGTCGAAAGCGGCGTGCCGCCGTTTCTGCGCGGCAGCGGCCGGGGCTGGATCACCGCCGAATACGCCATGCTTCCGCGCTCTACCGCCACCCGCACGCCACGCGAGGTGAACAAAGGCCGGCCATCGGGGCGGACGCACGAGATCCAGCGCTTGATCGGGCGCTCGCTGCGCGCCGCTGTCGATCTGACAGCACTGGGAGAGCGCAGCATCCTGATCGACTGCGACGTGATCCAAGCCGACGGCGGCACGCGCACCGCGGCCATCACCGGGGCTTACGCCGCAGCCGCCATCGCCATCGAAACGCTGGTGAAATTTAAGGCGATTCCGCGATCGCCCATCGTCGATTCGGTGGCGGCGGTCAGTGTGGGCATCGTCGGCGGCGTGGCTATGCTCGACCTCTGCTACGAGGAAGATTCCCGCGCCGATGTGGACATGAATCTCGTCATGACCGGATCGGGCAAGTTTATCGAGATTCAGGCGACCGCCGAGCACGCGTCCTTCGACGATGAACAATTGGAAGAATTGAAGCGGCTCGGGCGGCTGGGCATTGCGGAACTGCGCCTGCTGCAGGAGCAGGCGCTCGCCGCTCGCGCCATAAAATGATCGTTTACGCCTGCTCCGGCAACTCTGGTAAGCTGCGCGAATTCGGGCTGGCCGGCGATAGCGGAATTTCCGTCGAGCCGCTCCCCGGGTTGCGCCAGATTGCCGCTCCCGAAGAGCACGGCTCTACTTTTGAAGAGAATGCGGCTGCCAAGGCTCTCTACTATTCAGGGTTCAGCAACGAGATTGTCTTCGCCGACGATTCCGGCTTTGAAGTCGAGGCGCTTGGCGGCGCGCCCGGCGTGTATTCGGCACGTTATGGCGGACCCCACGCGAGCGACGAAAAGAACAACCGGCTGGTGCTCGAACGGACGGAGGGTTGCGCCGACCGGCGCGCGCGTTTCGTCTGCACCATCGCCATGGCGCGCGCCGGAAAACTGCTGGCCTCGGTTCGCGGTTCGGTGGAAGGCCAACTGCTCCGCACGCCCCGCGGTCAAAATGGCTTCGGATACGATCCGCTCTTCTTCTTCCCTCCCCTGAAGCGCTCTTTCGCAGAGCTAACGGCAGAAGAAAAATTTGCCGTGAGCCATCGCGGCCAAGCCATCCGCGCCATGCTCACCTGGCTGCACACGCATCCGGCTGTCTTCGGATAAGATAGACGGCAGTGCATCGCTACTTACTGCATAATGGCGCGATTCGGAAGACCAGCGAAGCGCTGATCTCGCCGGGGCAAACCGGATTCCTGAACGGCTGGGGCGTTTTCAGCACCATCCGCGTCGCGGACGGCGTGCTGTTTGCATTCGAGCGCCACTACAGCCGTATGCGGCAGGATGCCGAGCGCCTGCGCGTCCCGTTTGCCGTTTCGAGCACGGAACTGGAACAGTCTCTGTTGCAGCTTGCCGGCGCAAACGGCGCTGCCAATGCAACCTTGCGCGTCGCGGTGGTTCGCAACCGCGGTGGGATTTGGGAAGGCCCCCGGATCGCGCGCGATGCGGACCTGATCGCCTTCACGGCGGATCTCGCCGATTGGGGCGAGGGGGTAAAACTCGGCTATATGCCTAACGCGCGTTTCGCCGCCTCGCCGTTTTCCGGCGCCAAGATTACTTCCTGGGCCCAGAACCTGGTTCAGTATGAAGAAGCGCACGAGCGCGGCTTGGATGAATACATTCTTCTGAACGAACACGGCGAAGTGAGCGAATGCACCTCCGCGAACATTTTTGTGATCGAAGGCGATCACGTCTGCACTCCGCCGCTGGCATCTTCGGGATGTTTACCTGGAGTAACCAGGGCACTGCTGCTCGAAGAGATTCAGGTCTCGGGACTAACAATCGCCGAGCGCGAACTTACTCCTGCGGATGTGGAATCGAGCGACCAGGCGTTTATAACTTCCACGACTCGCGACTTACTCGCGGTCAGCGAGATTGAAGGCGACCGGATGGCTCAAGAGCCGACGAAGTTATCCCGTTTGCGACAGGCTTTCCTGGCGTACCGGAAGGAATACATCGCGGAGCACGCCCTTGGCAGGGAGACGGCTTCACAGTGAAAACTCCGCTGCTGGTCTGTAGGAGCTGCGGCGGCCGCAATTTCCGGCGCTCGCGAAGGACGTCTCTTTTCGACTTGCTCCGCATGGCGGCCGGTCAGTATCCCTTCCGCTGTCTCGACTGCAACCAGCGCGTCTGGACCAGCATTTGGCTATTCTCCAAACTGCTCTACGCGAAATGCCCCAAATGCCTGAGCATGCAGCTCACCGGCTGGGATCATAAACGCTACCATCAAACGCTGTGGTGGAATCTTCGGGCCACGTTCGGAGCGCACCGCTACCGCTGCCCTCGCTGCCGCTGTAATTTTTTGAGCTTCCGTCCATCCGCCTCTCCGATCTCCGAAGAACCGGCTGCCGCCCTGCACGAACCCCGAACGTGAGTGAGCGTCACAGAGATCCTTGGGGACAGGCGACTCTGTCCCAAGCGGTTTTTGCGCGTGGACAGAGCTGCCTGTCCCCCGCTTGCCCGAGCTTCGGAAACATGACTCTAGCTCTCACCTTATGACCCCAGCAGCCGCGCTCTTCATCCCGGACAGGACCAGGAGGCAGCCGATCTGCTCGCCGAGCGTGCTCAGCATCTCCATATCGCCGCCCGAGTGAACACGAGGTTCGCGGTGCTGGACGTTGATGACGCCGGTCACTTTATTTCGCGAAATAATCGGCGCCGACAGGAAGGCTTCGAAGGTGTCCTGGGGCAAATTCCTGAAAAACTTGAAGCGGGGATCGTTGTAGGCTTCGCGCGAGATAGACAGGAGGCGCCGCTCGCGGGCGACCCAGCCGGTCAGGCCCTCTTCCAGCCGCAGCCGCAGCCGCTCGATCTTCTCTCCGGCGGCCGTGCTGCCGGCGGATAGTACTAATTCTCCATCTTCCAAGAGATAAATCAGGCAAGAATCGCACTCTAAGAAGTCACGCACCAAATCGAGAATTTCATGCAGCACCGCATCCAGTTCCAAATTGCGCGCGATCAATCTGCTAACACGCTGAAACAAGCGAAGTTGCTGCTCTGTCCTGGCCAGACGGGCTTCCCAATCGCGTGCCTTCGACACCGCTTTTCATTATCCCAGACCTCTGCTAATCTCATAGTTCCAGGAGTACTACCGCCTCAGTCATGGCAGTACGGGCAAAGGAGTAGTACGATGGAATGCAGTATTTTCGAGGAGACGCCCTTCGCATGTGGACCAAAAGAAAAGAAGACGAGCTGCCGCAAAGGCCGGAGCGACCTATAGCATCTCCAGTGCCGGCCGCGCCGGCCATGGAGCCACACAGGAGAGAAACCAACACCATGTCATCAGCAGCCAGAAATTTTGACAACGAAGCCGCGCCGGTGCGCACCGGGTCGGCGGCGCTGGGAAAGAACGTGACCGTCAAGGGCCAGATCTTCGCGCGCGAGGACTTGACGATTGATGGAGAGGTCGAAGGCACCGTCGAGTGCCACGACCACCGGCTCACGATCGGGCCGAATGCGCGCGTACAGGCGGGTCTGAAAGCACGCGAGATTATTATTCAAGGCTCCATTCAGGGCAATGTAGAGGCCGCCGATAAGATCGACATCAAACGCGAAGCCAAGCTGGTCGGCGACATCAAAACCAGCCGCATCGTGATCGAGGACGGGGCTTATTTCAAGGGCAGCATCGACATATCCAAAGCCGCGCCGGCTGCGAAACCGGGTCCCGCGCCGCAATCCGCGCCCGCTTCGCCGCAACCGGTGGGCGCCGGCGTTTCGAGCACGGCGAGCGGCGGTAACTCGCTGAAGTAAAGCTGTCAGTCCTCAGCTTGCAGCAGTCGGCAATCGCCTTTGGATATTGGGCCTTTCGCTGAAAGCTGAAGGCTGAAAGCTGAAAGCTTGACTCCTCTCATGCGATTCAGCCCTTCCAAAGCAGCATTGATCAAGGGCGGCGGCAAGGATGCCGCGCCCACGCTCACCCGCCCGAGCAGCGGGTTCGACCAGTTTTGCGCTCTCCTGGAGTCTAGCGAAGGACTGTCGATCCTCGACATGTCCGGCGCCAGCCAGGCGAATATCAGCTTCATCACCGGACTCGGGCATCGGATTTCCTCCGACGATATGGTGGGCACCATGCGCCAGTGCTTCGGAGAGGATTTCCTGGAAAATCAGCAACTGGCGAGCAACGCGCAGCGATTTCTCGACCAGACGCTCACGTTTCCCGACGAATCGTTCGACGGCGCGCTGGTTTGGGACACGCTACAGTTCCTCACTTCGCCGCTGCTCGACCAGACCGTGTCGCAGTTGCTGCGGGTGATGCGCCCGGGCGGGCTGATGCTGGTCTTCTTCAACGCCGACGAGAAGGTGCCGCAGATCCCGCTCTACAATTACCGGATTCAGGACCGGAAAATGCTGCTACTCGCCCCGCGCGGCGGCGCGCAGAAGATCAACTTCTTCAACAACCGGACGCTGGAAAAAATCTTCGGTCAGGCCGCTTCGCTCAAGTTCTTTCTCACACGCGATCACCTGCGCGAGGTGATCGTGCGGCGCTAGAGGCATGTTTCCGAAATTTGCTTACTATTCTCCGATTGCGAACGGATGCGCAAACCGCGATGCTCGGGGACAGGCGACTCTGTCCCAAGCGGTTTTTGCGCGTGGACAGAGCCGCCTGTCCCCCGTTTGCCCCGTGAGTTCGCTATAGGAACTTCGGAAACATGAC
>JBOGMI010000018.1:0-14241 GCA_050746645.1 Bryobacteraceae bacterium
GGCTGTGGTCTTCGATCCGGCCAGGCTGACCGCAAAGCAGGAAAAGCTGTTTGAGATTCTGCGCGGCCTGGGGCGGACTATTGTAGCCTATTCCGGAGGCGCGGACTCGGCGTATTTGTCTTGGGCGGCGCACCAGGAGCTGGGCGAGAACGCCATCGCGATTACGGCGGATTCGGTCTCGCTTCCCGCTTCGCACAAGCGCGATGCCGAAGCTTTCGCGCGCGAATGCGGCTTCCGCCACGAAATGATCGAAACGCACGAATTCGACGATCCGGATTACGTCAAAAACGACAAAGACCGCTGCTTTCACTGCAAGGACGAGCTTTTCATCCGTCTGGAAGCTTACGCCGAAGCGCACGGATTCCAGCACATCGTTTACGGAGTCAACCGCGACGATCTGGGCGATTACCGGCCCGGACAAAATGCCGCCGAGTTGCATGCGGTGCGAGCGCCGCTGGCGGAGGCGGGGTTAACCAAGGCCGAGCTGCGCGAGCTGGCGCGGCGGGCAGGGCTTTCGGTTTGGGACCGGCCCGCCGCCGCCTGCCTGAGTTCGCGTGTGCCTTATGGAACTCCGGTTACGGTGGAAACCATCCGCACCATCGAGCAAGGCGAAGAAGCGATCCGCGCTCTTGGTTTCCGTCAATTTCGGGTGCGGTTCCATGGCGAACTGGCGCGTATCGAAATCGCCAAAGACGAGTTGCCGAATGCGCTTACTGTCGAGATGGCGGCGGAGTTTTCGAGAATTTTTAAGCGGCTGGGATTTTTGTACGTGACGCTGGACCTAGAAGGATACCGGCAGGGATCGCTGAATGCCGCGCTTACGCGTGGGACTCGGAACCCGAACTAGGTGCACTCGGCTTTTTTTCGCTGGATTCGGTTTTCGCGGGCGAATCGCTCTTTTTTTCACCGCCATCGCCTTTCCCGGAAGGTGAGCTCGAATGCTTCGCGTAATCGGTGATGTACCACCCGCTGCCTTTGAACTGCAGCGCGGGCGCCGATAGCAGGCGATGTACCGCGCCGCCGCACTGTTCGTGAAGGGTCAAAGGAGCATCGGCGAACTTCTGTATCAGTTCGAACACTTCGCCGCACTTTTCGCACTGATATTCGTAGAGAGGCACGTCAGTGTGCCCCCGTCGGGTTGGCCTGAATAATGGGAGGCGGAGCCGTAACGATCGGCCCATTGACTTCATTGCGCAGTTCAGCAATGGTGGTCTTTCCGGTGACCAGATCGACGGCCTGCTTCAGCAGATTGTCCTGCGGGTTCTTCGGCGCGGACCCGGGGATCGGATTGCCATTTTCGTCGTAATCGGGTGAATTGTCGTTTTCCACCAACTGCACCGATGGCGTCACACCGGTGTCCTGAATGGCTTTGCCGTCGGGTGCGTAATACTTGGCGACGGAAAGGATGACCGCGCTGCCATCGTTCATTTCAATGACTTTGCGCAGCGCGGCATCGCCATAGGTCCGTTCGCCGACCACCTGAGCGCGCTTGTTGTCGAGCAGCGCCGCGGCGGCGATTTCGGCTCCTCCGGCGGTTCCCCGGTCCACGATCGCGACCAGCGGCCCGCTCCAAACCTGTTTGCCGCTGCGGGCGTCGGATTGTTGGCGGCTGTATTTCTGGCCTTGCAGATAGGTGATCTCGCCTTTGTTGAGGAACAAGTTCGCGAGCGGAATTCCATTGGGCTGGCTGCCGGTAGCGCAATGCCGCAGATCCAGGACCAGGTACTTGGCGCCGTGCTTCTTCAGGCCTTCGATTTTCGATTTTGTTTCGGCGACCCGCTTGCCCGCCAGGCTGGCGACATCCACATAACCGACGTTGCCGGGCATCATCCGCGCAGTCACCGGCGGAAACGAAATCTGAACGCGCTTCAGCGTGATTTTCTGCGGGTTGGGGTTCTTGAGGCGCAGCACGGTGAATTCGATGCTGCTATTGGGAGGGCCGTCGAGTAATTCGTTGGCATAGGCGAGCGGCATATCGCGCGTTTCCACACCTTTGATGCTGTCGATCAAATCGCCAGTGGAGATATTCGCATCGGCGGCGGGCGAACCGGGCAGCGCGTCCACCACGGCTACGTAGCCGTAGCGTTTGGCCAGGATCAGGCCCACGTCGCCTTTGGCGTGTCCGTGCTTCTTTTCGTATTCGCGAAACTGGTCGGGATTCAAATAGCTGGCGAACGGATCGACCGATTCCAGCAACCCGTTGATGGCGCCCAAAGTGACATTGCTCATGTTGGGCTTTTCGACGTAGTCGGTTTTGATTCGTTCGAGGACCTGGGTATAGACTCTCAGGTGACCATAAACATCGTCGGTAGGGACAGCCCGGCTATTGCTGGTACCCAGCAACAGAAAAGCCACTACGCAGGCGGAACTGCCTACCACGGTCCACTTAAAACGACTGCTCATCGGGAATTCCAGGGAAGTCAACTTGAGTATAGCGAATCGGGCCCCTCCCTCACGGTCGGGGTTCTGACGTGGCCGCTGACGCTCCCGGCTCGGTTTCGGGATTCAACGCTGGGGGAGTTTGCTGGCCGGGTCAGTCCCTCCCTCACGGCCGGGGTTCTGTTCCAGACATCAGGCTGGGACGGGTCCGGCCCACTGATGGTCGTGGGCGGCGGGCAGCGCGGCGGGGGCGAGTTCGAAGCGGGTGGTGAGATGAAACGTGCTCCCCGCTCCCGGTTCGCTTTCGACCCATAGTTTGCCGCCCATCATCTGCGCCAGTTTGGAGGAAATGGTTAGACCGAGCCCGGTCCCTCCGAATCGCCGCGTGGAGGAAGTATCGGCTTGGGAGAAAGCTTCGAAGATGGACTGCCGCTTTTCGAGCGGAATGCCGATGCCGGTGTCGGCGACGGCAAAGTGTACGACGGCTGCGGCCGAGCCGGCGCCGTCCGCGGCGGTGGTGAGCGCGATGAGACCGCCATTGGGGGTGAATTTTATAGCGTTGTCGAGCAGGTTCAGCAGCACTTGCCGGAGCCGCAGCGGGTCTCCCACAACTTCGTCCGGCACGCCGGGATCGATATGCGTTTCGAGCGCGATTCCTTTCTTCTCGGCGCGCAGCGCAACCGGGAGCAGCAATTCTTCGAGTTCCTTGTGCAGGCGGAAGGGGGTCCGTTCGAGCGTCAGCTTGCGGGCTTCGATTTTTGAGAAATCGAGGATGTCGTTCACGATTCCGAGCAGCGAATCGGTCGAGGCTTTCACCAGCTCCAGGTATTCCTGCTGCTCCTCGGTGAGGTCGGTGGCCAGAGCGATCTCCGTCATGCCGAGAATTCCGTGGATGGGCGTGCGCACTTCGTGGCTCATGTTGGCGAGGAAATCGCTTTTGGCTTGGTTGGCGCTTTCGGCGGCCTCCTTGGCCAGGCTCAGCTCTTCGGTCCGCTCGCGAACGCGCTGCTCCAACTCGTCGCGCGATCGCCGCAATTGGCGTTCGCTTTCCTGGAGCGCCGCAGTGCGTTGGCCGACCAGCCGCCGCAGCGTGCGCTCGCGCATTCTGACCTGCCTCATGCGTACACGATGCAGGCCAAAAAAGAGAAGAATTCCGCTCAGGGTGGAGAGGATGTAGAAAAGGTTGGTTTCCCAAAAGTGCGGCTGGACCGTGATCGGCAGCGAGGCCGCTTGCGAACTCCATCTCCCGCCAATGCCGGTCCGCACCAGGAAGCGGTACTGACCATGGGGAATGTTGGTGTAATAGGCGATGCGGCGTCCGCCGGCATCGATCCAGTCCTTATCGAACCCCTGGAGCTTGTAGCTGAACTGGAGTTTGTCCGGGAACAGGAAGGTCGGCGCGGAGAACCGGAACTCGAATTGCGCCCGGCCGGGCGGAAGAACGAGCGGGCGGTTGAACCGCACATCCTTGCTGTTGACCAGAACGCGTTGCAGCAAAATGCGCGGAAAGTTGCGATATTCGACCAGGTGTTTGGGATCGACCACCGCCACCCCTTTGTTCGTCGCGAAGTAAATCTTGCCGTTCGAGCCGCGCCAGGCGTTAGGTTGGAATCCGCCGTTGCATTCCGGCGTCTTCATGCCGTCCTCAGTGCCGAAAGTTTGCGGCGTGATGCTTGTGATCGTGCCCCTGGCGAAAGCCGCGAGCCGGCGTTTGCTCAGCTCGAACACCCCTTTATTCGAGCTCATCCAGAGGTGTCCGGCGTCGTCGTCGATCACGGAAAAAGTGCCGTCGTCCGGCAGCCCGTTGGCAGATGTGTAGTTGGTGAATTTTCCGTTGCGGAATCGGCTCAATCCGCCGCCGTTTGTGCCCAGCCACACGGTTCCATTCGGTTCGGCATGGATTGCCCAAACCACATTGCTGGCGATGCCGTTGCGCATGTTGTAAGAGGTGAAATGGCCGTTGCGGAAACGGTTTAGCCCGCCCCCGCTGGTCCCGATCCAAAGATTGCCTTGCCGGTCGCCGTCGATTGCCAGCACAAAATTATTGGAAAGGCCGTCTTCCGTGGTGTAAGTCTTGAAGCGCTTTCCGTCATAGAGAGTTAGCCCGGCGCGCGTTCCGAACCAGACCCGGCCCTGGCTGTCGGTATAGGAACACATGACGAAGTCGTTGGGCGCTCCATTGCCCTTGAAGGCTTTGAACTTTCCGTCCTCGAACCGAGCCAGACCGCGCCGGGTGCCGATCCATAAGGCTCCGGAACGATCCTGCGTAATAGTAAAAACGAAGCTGTCGGGCAGGCCGTCTTTGGTTGTGTACACCGTTGCATGCCCGTCCTGCCAGCGCGTGAGGCCGTGGTCGGAGCCGAACCAGAATGCGCCATCGCGGGCTTGAAAAATGCCAAGAGCGACATTACTCGCCAATCCGTCCTTTTGCGTCAGCATTTGAAAGGAGGCGGCCTTCAGGCAATTCAACCCTCCGCCCGTCGCCGTGCCGATCCAGAGCGTGCCCTCGCGATCCTCTAGAATTGACCAGACATCTTTCCCCTTCAATCCATCGCTCTGGGTAAACGAAGTGAAGCGTCCCTTGGCGTAGCGGTCCAACCCGCCCGCCCCGGTGCCGATCCAGAGCGTTCCCTCGCGGTCCTGGTAGAGCTGAAAAATCGTGTTACTCGTCAGACCGTCGGCGGTGGTGAATTTCCGCGTGCTTCCCGACGCAATCCGCCACAGCCCGTTGCTCGTACCCGCCCACAGCACCCCGCGCTGCGCCGCATAAACCGCGCGCACGTATGAGTTCTTGAGCACGCCGATGTGCGGCGTTTGGAGGACGCCATGAGAAAACTTGCCGATGCCCGAATGGGTCCCGACCCATACATTTCCATGCCCGTCGCCGGAAATGGAGAAGACGGTATTGTCGGGCAGCCCGCCGGCTTTGGTCAAAGTCGAGAAATGCCCGTTAGCGAAGCGTGCCAGGCCGCCTCCATCGGTGCCGATCCACAGCGTGCCGGTTCGATCCTCATAGAGCGCCAGGACGGAGTCGTTGGGCAGTCCGCTGCGCGAAGTGTAGGCGGTGAATTTTCCGTGACTGAACCGGGAGAGGCCGCCTCCATCAGTGCCGATCCACAGCGTGCCCTCGCGATCCACCAGCAGACAATTGATCTGATTGTTCAACAACCCCGGCGTGTGCTTATTGAAGACGGTGAAACGCACGCCATCGAACCGCGCCAATCCTTCTTCGGTACCGAGCCAAAGATAGCCGTCGGGAGTTTGCGCGATGGCGAGGACTGAATTTTGCGGCAGCCCCTGCGCGGTCTGCCAGCTTTGATGCAGCAACTTGTCGAAAGGGATGCCCGGCGGCAGCGAGGCGCGCATGCCCAGCGAGAGCAGAAGGCCGGCCAGCACGAGCCGGAAGACGGGCTTCAGCCAGAAGACGGGGCTGAAGCCCCGTGCGGGCCGAAGCCCGCCCTCCGTTTGCGAAATCCGAAGCATCCGTATGTTTGATCGGCTGAGATGTGGCGGAGGTTGAGAGCGATCGAAGCGCTTAGTCCAGGGATTGCGCCGGGAATAAGGCTGCTCGCTGTGGCAGAATCGTAGTGATTTGATGACCGCCCGCTCCAAACAGCCCGCCGCCGCTGCCGCGCTTTGTTGCCTGTTGCTGGCGACGGGCGCATACGGGCAGAGCTCCGCTTCGACGCAGCCCGCGGCCGGATTCAACACCAGCATCACTCTGTTCACGGCGCTGGTGGCCATCAATGCGGCGGGATACAACGCGGGGATGAATTCGCCGCTCAACACGCGCTATCCGCTGCGGAACGAGATCCGGCAGGAACTGGCGCAGCGCAAGATTCCGTGTCTGCGCGAGTTGAAGGCCTTTTACAAGGCGCATAAGCGGGCGAGCGATACGGCCGATTTGGGCCAATACATTTCGTTCGCGCTGGTCGCCGGAGGACCGCCGAAATTCGCCGTGCCGGCCGAGGGCCTGCCGCCGGACGCTCAGTCGCTGGCCGGCTTTAGCAGTCTGTTGGCGCGCTTTTATAAAGAAGCGGATGTGGAGAAACTGTGGGTCCAGGCGCAACCCTCCTATCTGGCTGCCATTGCCGATTATCAGGATCCGGTGATCAACTCCATCTTCGAAGCCGACGGATATCTGCGCAATCCGTCGGAAGCGGGCCGCGGATTCCAGATTTTCATCGAACTGATGGGCGCGCCCGACCAGGTGCAAGTGCGCAGCTATCACAACGATTACTATGTCGTGGTCACGCCCTCGAGCAAGCCCGCGGTGGACGCCATCCGCAATGCCTATCTGGCCTATACGCTCGATCCGCTTTCGTATCTGTATGCCGACGAGATCGATCAAAAGAAGGCGCTGGAGACGGTGGCGCAGCGGGCGCCGGCGCTGAACCTGGCGTACAAAGACAATTTTTCATTGCTCGTAACGCAGTGCCTGGTGAAAGCCATCGACAGCCGGTTGATGCATACCGGCGCCCAAGAACGTCAGACTTTTGTGGATCAGGCGATGCGCCAGGGGTACATCCTGACTGCTTATTTTGCGAGCATGCTTCCCGCATACGAAAAGAGTCAATTTGCGTTCCGGCTTTTCTATCCCAAGCTGCTTGAGAGCATCAATGTAAAAAAGGAAGAGAAGAAGCTGAGGAAGATCCAGTTTGCCAAAACGGCGCCCGCGCGCGTCGTTGCGCCGCCGGCGACCATGCAGATCGATCCGGTTCAGAAGACGTTGGCCTCGGCGGAAGGCATGTTCCAGCAGCACAACTTGCAGAAATCAGCGAAAACCTTTCGTCAAGTGCTGCAGCAAACCAAGAAGCCGGGCATGCTCGCCCGCGCCGAGTATGGCTTAGGTTTGATTGCGCTGGAAGAGAAGCGCTGGGACGAGGCAGAGCGTCAGTTCCAGCTCACGCTCGCGGAAAGCCCTCAATCCCGCGAAGGGGCTTGGTCGCATTATTATCTGGGGCAGTTGGACCTGAAGTCCGGCAACCCGGGCAAAGCGGTGAAAGAATTCAAGCTGACGCTCGCGACCAAAGGCGTTTCCGCCAAGGCTCTGGATGCGGCGGCCTACGCATTGAAGCATAATTCAAGTTCAAGTGCAGGAGAACAGGAACCATGAAGATTCGAACCATTGCTTGTATGGCGGCGCTATCGCTGGCGGCGCTTCCCGCCCTGGCACGCCACAAGCAGAAGCAGAGTACAGAGGACCAGCAGCAGACTACTGCGCAGCAGCAGCCCAAGGGGCCGCATCCACACTCGAATGCCGAAATCGCGGCTTTGCAGAAGGTGCAAACCGCATATGCGGCGCATAACTGGGACGGCACGATTCAAGCCATCAACGACGTGCTGGAGAATTTTCCCAAGACGGAATACAAGCCCCAGCTCCTGGACATGGCGGCCAACGCCGCCGAGTATAAAGGCGACTACGCCGCGACCGTCACCTACGGCCAGCAGGCGCTGCAAGCGAACCCGCAGGATACCAGCGTGCTGGTCCAACTTGCCGAAGATATCGGGCAGCACACGCACGATACCGATCTCGACAAGGCGAAGAGCGTTAAGCAGGTGCAGGATTACGCGAACAAAGCGCTGACGTTGCTGAAGAACCCCGCCAGCCCGGCGCCTCCCGGGGTGCCGGCGACCTCGTGGCCTCAGATGAAGATCCAACTCACCGGCCGGGCCTACGACGCCTTGGGGCTGGCCGCCGCTTTGGATAAGAACTATCCGCAAGAGATCAACTATCTGAAAACCAGTATCAGCAAAGATCCAACTAGTTCGGTAACCAGGGCGCGCCTGGCTCAGGCGTATCTCAATAACAAGCAGTATGACCAGGCAATTACACAGGCCAACCAAGTGCTCGCCATGGCCAACGTGCCGGCGCAGGTGAAGCAATTCGCCCAGACGCAGAAAGCCGCGGCCACCCAGGCGAAAGCCGCCGCGAAACCAGCGGCTCCCGCAAAGCCCGCCACTCCGGAGAAGCCGTCAACTCCCGCGCCGCCGAAATAAGTCTCGGATGGCGTTTCCGGTTGCAGCATTGGAGGAGAAGCTCGGCTACCGGTTTCACGACCGCAAGCTGCTGATCCGGGCGCTCACGCACCGGTCCTGGCCTCCGGAGCGCTCGGCCGCGCCTTCCTCGCCCGATAGCGACAATGAGCAACTGGAATTCCTGGGCGATTCCATCCTGGGCTTCGTGGCCAGCGAAGCCCTGGTCTCAAAGCACGCGGATGCGCGCGAAGGCCAGCTATCGAAATGGAAATCGCATTTGGTGAGCGCGGCCCATCTGCACGATTGCGCGCGAGCGCTCGAGGTGGGCGATTATCTGCTGCTCGGCAAGGGCGAGGATCGCAACGGCGGGCGCGAGCGTAAGACCGTGCTCGCCAATGCGCTCGAAGCCATCATTGCGGCGATCTATTGCGACGGCGGCCTGGAAGCGGCGCGCAATTTTCTGAACCGGCATGTGCTCACGGCGCTGGACGATGCCGCGGCCTTCGAAGCGCTCGCGCTGCTCAATCACAAAAGCGTGCTGCAGGAGCGCACGCAGGCGCTGGGGCTTCCGGCGCCCCGCTATTTCATCACCGGCTCCAGCGGTCCCGAGCACGCCAAGGTGTTTACGGTGGAAGCGCGCGTCAACGACCGGCTCTCCATTCGCGCCACCGGCAGTTCGAAGAAAACCGCCAGCCAGCGTGCGGCCGAACTACTTTCCAAAATGCTGGAGGCGCAAGCGGAATAAGCGCGAGCGCCCTTTTATGGGGCATTCATAGTACTCAAAGACAAAAAAAGGAGATCCGGGAGATCCGGATCCGGATCTCCCCAAAATTAAATTCGCAGCGGATGAGGGCCTTTCAAGACAAACGTCGCCTTCCTGGTTGAGGAGAAGCAAAATGTCTTCGTTCAAAGCCTATCGAAACGCACTTTTCGCGGCGGCCGTCGCGTTGTTCGCGGTCTGTCAGAGCCAGGCCGGCGCCATCGCCATTGGTTCGGCCGACTCGGTCAACGCGATGCCGTTTGAGGATATAACCAGCGGAACATATCAGCAGATTTATTCGAGCTCGGATTTCGGATCGAGTCCGCTTAGCCTGACCGGCGTCACCTTTTTCGGTCAAAATGGATCGTCCATCACGTACGCAAATTACACCGTAGATGTATCCACAATAACCGCTGCCCTCGGATATTACACGCTCTACCAACCAGGCGCCGACAACACCCAGGAGTTTAGCGGCGCTTTAGGCGGTCTCATCACAGGAGGTTCTTTTACGATTCCTTTCTCGCAAGCCTTTAATTACAATCCGTCGGACGGGAATCTATTGTTACAGATAGGTATTGCGGGCGGACCCTCCAGTCCCGGCGGCCTCGGCCTCGGTACGATGTCAAACGGCGGCGATCTGTTCAGTCGCTCTTACAACGTGTACTCGGGAGCGATACATCTCGATACTGCGGATTCCACCGGCCTCGTCACCCAATTCGATACACCGGCGTCGTCTTCAGCCGTCCCCGAGCCGGGAACTTTCCTTCTGCTCGGTACCGCTCTCATCGGTGGAGGCCTGGTGCGCCGCCGGAAGTTCGCTCAAATGCTCCGCGTCAAATAGAACCGAGGCGACTGGCTCATGCCGGGCGACCTCCTGCCGGCGCAAGGGACGCCAGGTCCACTACAGCGCCCAGCCGCAAGGCTGTAGAAGTGATCGCAACCAACTGTTCGCCATTCTTACAACAGCAGTTGGGCTGATACGAACGCATCACAAGGGAAAACGCATTGACCAGCGGGTTTTGTTTGATTTTAGGGGGTGACACCGTGTCGGCGATCGACGGCGCAACAAACTCGGGTACAGCCACGATCTCGGTTGGCACCCAACCGCTGGCCATTGCCATGAACCCAGCCACCAACCGCGTATACATTGCCGACACCCAGGATAATACCGTCGCCGTGATCGATGGTAACAAGAATGACGCAGGCGTCCCTGAGGGCATCGGTCTCGATTTGTCGCTTATCCGATTGAGAGGACAAAACGATGAAATTACTCACTCCTTTAAAGGCCCTGGCACTTCCGATCATCGCCATCCTGGCCGCGATTCAGCCAAGCTGGGCGGCAACCGTCGACACGTTCGACTTCACGCAGACTGCGTGGAACACGTTTACCCCCGGCGCGGGTACACTTCCAGATTCTCAAGGACTGCTGTCTGGTTCGTTCACTGGCGCCGTCGAACCCGATGGCTTCATCGAGCAGGGCGACTTGACGGCCTTCTCGGCCGTATACGCGCCCGGCGGTGGCCCGGGCTTCGTTCCCCTCCCTCTCGATAAGTTGACGTTATTCTCCTTCGATACGGCCGGCGGCGTCAGCAGCCTGGATTTTGCCGGTTCGCCCAATATTCAGTTCTGTAGCGGCGCGGCGGCTACCCTGGACGCCAACTGCACGGCCGATTTCGGGTCCACTTATCCGGTTGGGACGGACGCTGTCGCGTATTATACGCAACTCTTTGTATCGGCCAGTTTCCCGACGCTGACGCTGATCTCCAGCATCACCACAAATCCGTCATCGAGCGTCCCCGAGCCTGCTTCGCTCGCCTTATTGGGCGCCGGATTGCTCGGAGTATCGGTTTTCCGTCGCTTTAAGTTAAGAAGAGATAAATAGCGATGCGCCTGTCGAGCTACTAATCTCCTCCCCCTCGCACTGGGTTTAGCAGGGTTCTCCGTGCCGGTTTACGCGGCCAGTGTGAGGCCGCTGTAAACTGGTTCGGTGGCGCGTCTCCCGTCCCGGATCTCCCCGTGAGCAGACAAATCAACTGGAGCGAGTACCGAGCCAGAAAACACCGCCTTATTGTGCTGCTCTGTGGTTGGGTGCCCTTCGGGATACTTATCGGGTGGCCTCTGCCACACCTTTTTGGCCGCTTCCTCCCAACCTATGTATTAGCGGGCCTATATGCGGCCTATTCCCTCTTTAGCTGGCTAACATATGTGTTCTCTTCATGCCCGAACTGCGGCAACTCTCTGAGAGGCAGCCAGCTTTACAGACGGACCTGTCCTCAGTGCGGTACTCTCATAAACACTCAGGGGAATTGAGGGCACGTCAGGGACGGAGAGCTATGTACCGAAGTAGGTAGGGAAAGTACTCACCCAGGTAACTGATGTACAGGCGCTTGAGCCGCGCAGTTACGATTGCTCGGGACATTCCACTGGCGAGAGTCGTGGCCGGGGGAGTCGCGCACCAAGTCACACCGAAGAATCGCAATGAAACTAGCGCGAAACCGGCACTTTGGATTTTCGCGACTTCAAGACCTGCAATGCGGCGGGCAGCAGCGAAACGACGATAATGACAAGCACCACTTTTTCGAAGTTGTGCCGGATGGTTGGAATGTTTCCCAGCCAGTAGCCGCTCGTAATCATTAAGCTCACCCATCCGACGGCGCCACAGACATTAAAGGTCAGAAAACGCGTATAGCGCATCTTGCCGACACCCGCAATGAAAGCGGCGAAGGTGCGGATGATGGGCACAAATTTGGCGTAGACGATGGTTTTGCCGCCGTGGCGCTCGTAAAAAGCGTGCGTGCGGTCCAGATACTCGCGCCGGAAAATGCGCGATTTGGGGTTCTTAAACAGCTTGTATCCGAGCGTGTTGCCGAGCAGGAAGCCGATGCCGTCTCCCATGATGGAGGCACAGGCGAACAGGGCAATCATCCCCACAACCGGCAGTTGTCCCGCGCCCGCCACCACTCCGATGGTGAACAGCAGCGAATCGCCCGGAAGAAAAAAGCCCACCAGCAATCCGCTTTCCGCGAAAACAATCACGAACAGGATGGCGTATCCGATCCAACCCGTCAAGACGGTCGAGAGCAGTTGGATGAGCTGCGCCGGATCCGTGAGGCTCCGTAAAAACTGGATCGCTTCGGCCATGCGGCGAATTACTTAGCTGCTCTTATAGGAATCCAAAACGCGCTTGTAATTATCGCCGTCGATCCGGACTTTGCCATGCTGCGTGAGATAGGCGACTACGCTGTCGCGAAACAGCGGCCCCTGCACGTTTTGCTGGTGGCTGGTCAGATCCTGCACAATCGAGTCTTTGCTGGCCGCGAACTTACTCATATCGGCAGGAATTTTCTGCGAGATTTGGCACACGAATTGGCTCTCTTGCGCCGAAACCGGACCCACGATCGCGCCCACTTTGTCCTGAAACGCGGCCGCAATCAGCGTGGCCGATCCCAGACCTTCGGCGGCGCCATTAATGGTGAAGGGCGCGGCCGTCTCCACCTTCAAATGCGCTTCCTTGGCGATGGCTTTCAAGCTCTCCCCTTTGCGCGCACTCGCGGCCGCCTGGTCCGCCGCCTGTTTGGCCAGCTTCGCCGATTCGGCCGCCAAATATTTCTGCAGCACCTGCTGCCGGACCTGTTGATACTCGGCATTATGCGCGGGCACCACCTTGTTCACCGCGGCAAATGCATCTTTGCCCTGTGTGTCCAGAGTGACCACCTGGGTAACGCCGCCGGCCTTGACCGCAAAGAGCGCGTTCATCATCGCCGGCGCCCCATTCACCTGGGGCAACGGGCTGGTGCCGCTAACGTCGTTCAGTGCGTAGAACTTCAAATGGTGCTTTTGGGCGATCGCCTGTGCCTGCGCTGGATGGTTCGTAATCTCCGCGTGCGCGGCATCAACCGCTTTCTCCAGATCGTCCGCCGCCGCCTGCTTCTTGGCTTGCAGCAGCAGCTCCGGCTTGGCTTCCGCGAATGTCTCCGTGTGCGCCTGCTGCTTCGCTTGCACTTGGATGATGTGGTAGCCGTATTGAGTCTTCACCAGCCCGCTGGTTTGGCCCGGCTTCAGCGAAAAGGCAGTGTTTTCGAAATTCTTTACGGTCTGCCCACGCACGATCCAGCCGATCTCGCCGCCTTTAGAGGCCGACCCGGGGTCCTCGGAATACTTCTTCGCCAGCTCGGCGAAGTTCCCGCCGTGCTGCAATTTCTGCAGGACCGTTTCCGCTTTGGCTTTGGCTTTCGCTTCGTCCTGCGGCGACTTGCTGGTGAACTTGATCAGAATGTGCCGCACCTTCACTCGCTGCGGAAACCGGTAGCTATCCATGTTTTCCTGATAACTCTGTTTCAATTGCGAGTCGGGAATTTGCTCTCCCTGCACGAAATCCGCGCTGGCCCCAACAATCAGCGCCGCATCGCGATGCTCGGGAATGCGGAACTCGGAGCGATGCTTGTCGAAATAAGCCTTCACCTTGGCCGGCGACTGGTCCACTTTAGGAACGAAGCTGTTGGCTTGGAATTCGAGGTAATCGAGGGCGATCTTGAGATTTTTTTGCTTATATTCCGCGCGCGCCTGCTGATCTGTGACCAGCGCCGACTGCGCTTCCACGTGTTCCAGCTTCGCCGCCAGCATTGCTTCGCGCTGTTCGCTCTCGAACTCCTGCGGCGTCAGGTCCTGCTGCGACAGAATCTGCTGGTAGGTCTGCATGTCGAACTTGCGTCCCAAAGCGGCGGTAAACTGCTCGCGAATGGCATTCGCCAGTTCCTGGTCGGTGACGTGCATGCCCAGACGGCGCGCTTCGTACGCCATGGCTTTGGTCGCGATCATCTGTTCGACGATGGAGGGCACGTACATCGCCAGCACGCCGTTCGGCAGGCTTCGCCCGCGCGTGATGTTCTGGATCGCGCGCTGTAAATCCTGAGTTGTGATCTGCTCTTTGCCGACTGTGGCGATGACGTTCGGGTTGCCGCCGAAGCCGCCCATACCGCCGCCCGGAATCAAGAACCAGACCATGGACGCCGCGATTACGAGCAGCACCGCGCCCATTAGATAGCGCACGCTCTTGGCACGGCTGCGGAAGAGATTAAACATAACCTTGCGATTGGCTGAGCGGGCAGGCTGTGCGGTTGTTC
>JBOGMI010000019.1:0-6678 GCA_050746645.1 Bryobacteraceae bacterium
TTTATCAGATGCGCCAAACCTCCCGACACCTCGACATCGGCAACGAATAACTGCGAGTGCCCGGGCGCGAGCGCGGGATCTTGCGCGGGAGTTACCGCGTAGGCGATTTTCATGCTCCTCTTGGAAATGGCTGCGCCTTCGGAGAGCTTTTGATGCAAGCGCTCGGGAACGGAGCCGGGTTTCTTGCTTAGGAACCAGAGTTCATTATCGACGGTACGGCTGCGATGAATATTCACGAACCGGGCCGGACCGATCAAAAGATAATCGCCGGAGTGCAGATACATGACGCGGAGGAATGCAGTGCCGGGCACATTGCACGTCAGGCATCGAATTACATGCGTTTTAAGGTCGACGACAAAAGCATCGCCAAAGCTTTTATCCATAAAAGCGATCCGCCGATTATCCGGCGAGATGTCGGCCCGCTCGCCAAAATGTGTGAGAACGGTGATGTTTGCGGGAAGGTGATCGAGAGGATTTCCTGCCTTTCGCTGGCTAAAGGCGGAAGCGGAGAAAAGGAGCAGAGCAAGTGCAACGTAGCGCATAGCGGTCGTCCCTTAGCTTACGCTAATTGGCTTTCGTTCGAAGGCTACGCACTATACTGTCAAGGCAGAGCCCGTGAAAGAGCGGCTGGAGGAGCTGCATGAAGAGATCGTCCCGAAGAAGTTTTCTAAAGAACAGTACCGCCGCACTTCTTGCCGGCGGCGGGAGTGCTGCCGTTCCCGGCCTGGCGCTTGCCCAGTCTGAAGCCAATCCGCCCGAAACAGTTGCGGTCCGCATTGATGCGGCCAAAATCAGCCGGCCGCTCAGCAAATACGAATACGGCCAGTTCATCGAAGAGCTTGGCACACTGGTCCACCGCAGTCTCTGGTCCGAAATGCTGGACGACCGCAAATTCTACTTCCCGATCACGTCCAAGAAGCCCGGGGCTGCCGCCAGACGGCAGCACGGATTCCCCGGCATGAGGCTTCGAAAATGGCGTCCCATCGGCCCCGACGAAGCCGTGACGATGGACAAGACGCAGCCATTTGTGGGCGCGCAGAGCCCGGAAATCAAGCTGGACGGCTCGATGCCACACGGCATCAGACAATCCGGCATCCCGCTCGTTAAGGACAAGAAATACACGGGCCGAATCTATCTGCGCGGCACTCCGGGTGCAAAGGTGACCGTCAGTTTGATAGGGGGACAGGGCGCGGATGGGCGGCAAACCCATTCCTTTACTCTGTCCGAGACGTATAAGAAATTCCCGCTCAGCTTTACGGCAAGTGCCGGTACAAAAGACGGCATTTTCGAAATAACGGGAACCGGCTCCGGGAGTTATCACATCGGCACGGTCTCGCTGATGCCGGCAGACAATGTGGACGGCTTCCGCCCCGAGATCATTGCACTTCTGCGCCAGCTCCATTCCGGCTTCTGGCGTCTTCCCGGAGGCAATTTCATCTCCGACTGGAGTTGGTACGACTCAGTGGGCGACCCGGATAAGCGGCCACCGATGTTCGACCATGCCTGGAACGCGATGCAGACGAATGATGTGGGCCTGGACGAATTCATGACCTTCTGCAAGCTCATCGGCGTCGAGCCGTACATCACGGTAAACGCGGGCTTCGGTGACGCGCACTCGGCGGCGGAAGAAGTCGAATACATAAACGGTTCGGTGGATACGCGACTCGGCGCCATGCGCGCCCGCAACGGCCATTCCGAGCCGTATAACGTCAAGTTCTGGAATATCGGCAACGAGCCCTGGGGCGATTTTCAAATGGGTCACACCGCCCTGAAGTACTACGTTCTCAAGAACAACGAGTTTGCCAAGGCGATGCGAAAAGTGGACCCATCGATCACGCTGATCGCCTCCGGCAAAATGCTGGTGCCCATGTTTCTCAAAGGTGCGCAGCGCGCCAAGTACGTGGACAATATCCAGCCTCTGTTCGGAACGGGTGTGGATTGGACGGGTGGCCTGCTGGCGCACTCCTGGGGCACCTTCGACGGCATCGCCCAGCACTGGTACGCGCACGGCGGCGTGCACTTCGACATTGCGCGTGCAAAGAGCCTTCCTCCGGATGCGCCCACAGACAAGGCTTATGTGCCTGTGCAGCAAACACCACTTGAGTTTGCGCGCTATGGAGCCAATGTCGTGCACCGGCTGGCCGAAGAATGGGAGGGATACCAGCAGCGCTTCCCGGCCATGCGCAAAAAGCAAATCTTCCTATCCGTCGACGAGTACGCCTACTCCAGCGGACAACAGTTCAATCGAAGCGTGAATCTCAAACTGGCGCTCGCCTACGCCATGATCTTCAACGAGAGGCTGCGACACACCGATTTTCTGCGGATGTCGGCCCACACCATGGGGGTTTCGACGCTCGACTATAACAGCACCGATGCCGCGTTCAATGCTACCGGGCTCGTGTTTAAGCTTTATGCCGATCACATGGGCGGAGGCATGTTACCGGTGGCGGTTTCGGGAAACTCCCCTCAGCCGGCCCCCAAGTACCCCATCGGCGGCGATCAGCCCAAGACCACCTCCGGAAGCCCGACTTATCCGCTAGATATGTTCGCTGCACTTACGCCGGATCGTAAGTTCCTTGCTCTTGCCGTAGCAAACGCGACGGAATCGGAACAGAAATTCGACCTGCACATCAACGGCGCGCGTCTGGCCGGGCCATCGAAGCTGTGGCGGATGACCGGTCCTGGTTTGGAGGCTGCTAATCGTCTCGGCGAGCCGCCACAGGTGACGATTCAGGAGCTTCCGATCTCCGGCGGTCCGAAAACCATCCCGGTTTCGCCGTATAGCGTCAACATCTACCGATTTCCGTTAGCGTGAACGGCGAAGAAGCCGTCCTGGCGGAGGAGTGTGCGCCGGGATCCATGAGAAGCTACGATACTCGTCTATCAAAACTGATTGTCGCGATGCCAGGAAAGGTTTTGCGCTCATCAGTGTGCCGGCAATACAGCATTCGCCATATTTGCACTCTCGGTCTGGCGATTGCCGCGGCGGCGGGTCTGGTAGCTGCCCTTACTTCTCATCGCCAGAACGCACCATATCGCACATCGACGGTGGCGCAAGGCGGGGGACCAGCCAATCTCCATTACTGCAGCCTCACCGAATCAAACGGCAAGGACGTTGCGCAACTTCGCAATCGAAAATTTCGAGGACGTGGTGAAACGCCTCGAAGGGTATCTGATCGCCATGCCCGAACGAACGACCTTCTACGATATGCGCGAAATTGGCGTCTTCGAACCCAGCGGCCACACAGTCATATTCGCGGCGCGGAATGATTCTCCCGCGACCGAACCGTAAAATTGTGCAACCCATTATGAATTAGCCGGTCTCGCCGCGCTCAATAAGCTGTCGAGCTAAGGTTCAGCCACTTCGCCGATACTCGCTTGACTCGCTTGTAGCGAGCAGGAGGTGTGAATATGGATTCGCTAACCGTTTGCACTTGGAAGTTGGAGATTTTCGCTTCGGCCCGAAAGATGCGCGCGAACTCTGGCCCGGGCTCACTGTCGATCCCGGTATGGAAGAGGTCGGGTACCGGCACCCTTGCCTCGAGCACTTCCATAACGGCATATCCGTTCATTTTGACCGCCTCCGTTGCAAGTGTGCCAAAGCCGCGCGGCTCAGTCAGCGAGCATACAGGCGCATAGGCGATACCGAATTTCTCGAGGCAGCGCTTCCGGTATTCGGCCGGTCTTTTCAGCGGCAGTTTGGCGACTTTCCAAATCGAGGCATGAGCCACGATGTTGGCAGGGCTTGGGGCGCCGGAGAAAACCGTCGCATCATATTCCGCGGCGGCTTGGTTTGCGATCCGCAGGCTTCGGCCTGTGTCCTCGATGACGATCGCCGCCTTCCGGGTGGGGATGGGTTTCTTGGCTAGGAGATTCAGCATTCTGTCAAAAGAGATCACGGCGTACTTGTGCTTGTCGCGCCGGATGAGTGTGACTGTGCCGGAACCCAGGTCGTAAATCGTCGAAAGGATGACTCCGGCGCGCACCAGGCGATCGCCTTTGATGCAGACATGATGCTCCATGGTTTCGGATGGTTCGAAAGGCGCGGTGACGTAATTGGGCTCAAAAAAGCGAGCAGCATCGCCCGTGGGCTGCCAGGCGTAATCGTATTCGGCGAAATGCGCGCCAAACTGCTCTTCGTAGCACACGCCCGCGAGGGCGGCCTGGCTCGTGATGGCGAACCCAAGAGCAGCGCATACGATTAGGAAGCGCATATTTCCTGTTCGAGAGACGTACAAGAGGCCCGAGAAATTTCGGCAAAGGCGCCGCAGACGCCGGAAGGGCAGCGCTCCGGGGCCATGCGCTCGCCGGCCTATCTGCGCAAAGACAGGACTCAGTCTGCATATAAATTTCTCGAGGCCTCCCCAAGCCCAGGCTGCTTGAGTGGGCAGATAATTCCGTTCCGGCGTGCTCGTCGTGCGCGAGGCTGCGATCCGATACTCTGCAATGGCGGTTTCACGCTCGCCGGCCGTTTTCGAGAAGGTGACCGCGGGCTGCGTGGGGCCGGTAATGGCCGGCAAGGAGCGTATCCGAGTCGAGCGGCTCCAGCAACCCGAGCCCTTTTGCCGATCCGTGCACCATGGCCGCAGCGATGGCATGGTTAAGCACGAGCCAGGATCTGCGGCCAATCCGTATCCTCGACCCGGTCCGCTTCGTCATGAACCGCGGCAATGGCGGCCTGTAGCTGATGCGGGGGGCGCGGTATTGATAAACAATGTTTGCCGCCCAGCTTTTCGACCTGGGCGGTCTGCTTCCACGTTCGATGGTGCAAGCCTTTGAGGGGCTCTCGTAAACCATGTGCTTGTTTGCCAGATGCGCCGAACCGCCCGACACCTTGACATCGGCGACAAACAATTGCGAGTGCCCGGGAGGGAGCGCGGGATCTTGCGCGGGAGTTACCGCATACGCGATTTTCATGCTCCTCTTGGAGACGGCTGCGCCTTCGGAGAGCTTTTGATGCAAGCGCTCGGGAACGGAGCCGGGTTTCTTGCTTAGGAACCAGAGTTCATTATCGACGGTACGGCTGCGCTTCAAGCCAAAGCGCACCCGAAATCACCTGACTGGCGATGCCAAGCACAACCTCGTACCGTGGCTCTCGGCCCCGAACTAGAGTAGTAGTGGAATGCGAAGTGGAAGTAGAAACGTCATAAGACCACCAATTCTCCTGCCGATGATACTCGTAGCAGCCGCTCTGAGCCTCGCGGGACAGGACCACCCACCAGCGCACTATGTTAGCAAGGGGGTGTGTCCTTTTGAGTGCTGCACATACCGAGAATGGATCGCCCGGCAAAAGATTGCCGTATTCAACCGCCCAAATGGGCGCATAGTTACTTATCTCCAAATTGGAGAACGCGTCTTGGGAGTGACGGGCGAGGTCATTACTCCGCATCCGCTTCGATTCCAAATAAAGGGTCCGCGAGATCCGCTTGAGCGCAGCGGAGTGCCCGTCGGGTCGATCGTTTACCTGCTCCATCCGGTCGGCGAGGGCTTTTGGAGGGTTTGGTACAAAGGCAAGACGGTTGTCCTCAATCCGGAGTCAAGAGGACCATTCCCGGAATTCCAATGGTGGGCCAAAATCAAGATCCGCTCCGGCCAAATCGGATGGGTGCTCATGAGTGCCGATCATCTTCAATTTCAAAATGTCGATTCGTGCGGATGAAGGCTCTCAGGCGTCACTTCGGTGAGCTGAACCCAAATTGCGCGAAGACGGCCTGACCGGCCGGGCTGACCAGGAAATGCATAAATTTTTCTGCCAGCGCGCGGTTTGGGCTCGCCGCCACGATTCCGGCTTTTTGCAGAATCGGGCGGTGCCAGTCTGCCGGGATGATCTGCGGATGCCGCTTGGGCAGCAGCGAATCGGAAGTGATGACGACGTCCGCGTTGCCGCTGTCGAACATCTCCAGCGTCTCCCGCACGTTTTCGCCATAAACGATCTTCTTCTGCACCTGCTTCCAAAGCCCTTCGTGCTTCAGCGCTTGCACCGCGGCGACTCCGTAGGGCGCGAGCTTCGGATTCGGAATGGCTACGAAGCGAACCCAATTCTGTGTTAAGTCCTTTATTGAGTGTGACTTGCCTCCGCGCCAGAGCATGCCCAGACGCCCTACGCCATACGCCGCCACCGAACCGGGCGCCATTTTGCCGTTGGAAACCACTTTCTCGATGTACTGTACGTTAGCCGACATAAATACGTCGTAGGGCGCTCCATGGTCGATTTGCTGCGACAAAATGGCGCTGGCCGCATTCACCCAGCGCACCCGAACGCCTGGGTCCGTTTGGTAAAACGCCCGGTCCAGCACCGGTTCCAGCTTCGTCAGATCGGCGGCGGCGGCTACCGTCAGCGTGGATTGGGCCAAAGCGGGGACGGCCAAAAAAATCGTCAGCAGGAGACTTGACAATGATCGGCTCATATTCGATACTGAGAGTGCGCTAATAGAGCGGAGGATTTGGATACACACATGAGCAAGATTATCGGAATCGATTTGGGAACTACAAACTCGGTGGTCGCTGTGATGGAAGGCGGCCAGCCGGCGGTCATCCCGAACCAGGAAGGCGGCCGGACGACGCCGTCGGTGGTTGCGTTCACCAAAAGCGGCGAGCGCCTGGTGGGCCAGGTGGCGAAACGCCAAGCGGTCACCAACCCGGAGAATACCATCTATTCGATCAAGCGCTTCATGGGAC
>JBOGMI010000020.1:0-18628 GCA_050746645.1 Bryobacteraceae bacterium
AATCCAGCCGCGCTGCTGCAGGCGGACGAGCGAGGCGTAAATCGTCCCCTGGTTGAGCAGAACCTCGTTGCCGCTCACCTGCTCGATGCGGCGGGCGATCCCGTAACCATGCTGCGCGCCCATGACAGCGAGGGTTTGCAGGACCATAACATCGAGGGTTCCTTGCAGGAGATCGAGCTTTTCCTGTGACATGGCCACAGTATGACACATTCCCTGTGGTACCGCCACAGATCGGGCGCAGCCGGCGCAGATTCTTAAACTTAAAGCCTGTTTCCAGCTCGGGGCGGCGCTTCTGTCCGGCGGTCGAGTCGCGTGAGCAGGTAGACGGGCACCCCGCAAGCGACAATGATCAGGCCCGGCCAGGTGGAAGCCGGGCGGTAGGCGAACAGACAGCACAGGATCGCGAGCGCGCCCAGAATGTAGATGAGCGGGACCACCGGATATCCCCAGGCGCGGTGAGGGCGCGGCGCATCCGGACGCCGCCAGCGCAGGCGGATAATGCCGGCGATCGTGAGCACATAAAAAATCAGCGCGGCCGATATCACGTAATCGAGCAGATTACTGTATAAGTTTCCATAAGTGTGAGTAACCGGGTCGTAAGTCCGCGGCAGCACGAGCGCAGCCGACCAGATGCCTTGCAACAGCAAAGACCACCCCGGTACGCGCGCCCGATTAAGTCTGCCCGCGGGCTTGGGAAACAAGCGGTCTTGCGCCATCGAATAATACACGCGCGGGCCGGCGAGAATCAATCCATTCATGCACCCGAATGTCGAAACCATGATGGCCGCCGCCATGGCGGTAGCACCCCATCCGGGAAAGACGATCCGCATCATCGCGGTAGCGACGCGGTCCGCGGGCGCGTGCTGGATAGAGGCGAGCGGCAATACCAGAAGATAGGCAACATTCGCCAATAGATAGAGCCCGGTTACGCAAATCGTCCCGATGGCCAAGGCCCTCGGCATGGTTCTTTCCGGGCGCTTCACTTCACCGGCGGCAAACGTGATGTCGTGCCAGGAATCGGCCGAAAAAAGCGATCCGGACTGCGACACGCAGATCGCCGCGAATAGCCCAAACACGGTGAGAGCGCTTAGCGATCCGGCTAGAGGTGTCACGCCGCGCGGGTTCCAGAACGCGGTCCAGCTTGCGAAATTCGCGGCGAGCGCATCGTGTTTGAAAAAGAGGAAGCCGAGAAGAATGAGCGCGGCAAGGGCGAGGACTTTAAGCGAAGTGAACGAATTTTGCACCAGCTTGCCATAGCGGATGCCGCGACAGTTTGTCCAGGTGAGCAGCGCGATCACGATGATCGCCAGAAGCTGTGCAGTGGAAAGCGAAATCGCATAGCCGCTCGAGAGATGGATGGGGGCGACGAGGTAATCGGTCCCCGATATGCGCGGGAAAAGCACGCCGGTGAAGCGGGCAAAGGCGACCGCCACGGCCGCTATGGTGCCGGTTTGGATTACGGTAAACAGAGTCCAGCCGTACAGGAAACCGAGGATCGGCGAAAAGGCTTCGCGCAGATAGACGTACATTCCGCCGGCTTTGGGAATCATGGCTGCCAGCTCGCCGTACGAAAGCCCGGCCGCGATCGTGAGCACGGCGGTCACCAGCCATGCGACCAGCAGCCAGCCGGGGCTGCCGATCTCGCGCGCCATCTCGGCCGGCACCAGAAAAATGCCGGAGCCGACCATCGCGCCGATGACGATCATGGCGGAGTCGAACAGCCCCAGCTCCCGGACGAACCCGGTATCGCGGCCCGCTCTTGAGGCACCTATTGGGCTATCGACAGCCTTTACACCTCGACCAAACATGGGGGATACCTTACTTAGAAGCGTAACCGAAGCATAAACTGAATCTGGCGAGGCGTGCCTGTACCAACTGGACCGGTATTGAGTGTGGTCAGAATCGCGCCAAAGTTACCCGGCCCCGCGGAAAGGTCCGATTGAGGAGTTCCGTATTCGGCAGCGTACATGTCCTTTCGGTTGCGATCCATCGAGCGTGCAGAGACAATACCCGGCCAGCCGTTCAGAAACTGAGTAATGGGGAAACTCAAATCCTGAATAGTTGCCTCCGATAACGCGTATTGTTTGACTTCATTGGAGATTGGGAGACTTTGGTCTTCAATCTGCCCGTCTCCGTGGTAAATTCCAAAGCCGCTGCGGATGGCCGTCTTTCCTCCGAGAGCTGCCGGCATCCAGGCAACGGCAACACGCGGATCCAGATTCAACATATTCGGCCGACTGAATTCGGCGGCCGCCTTACAGAAGCCCTGGGGTCCGCAGAACCGGAAATAGTTAGAAAGAGTGAGTTGAGTCGGCTTTTATTCTTCCTCAAAACTGGTTATTGGTACACGCGAATCCGGTGGTCCGTGAACTGCAGATACCGCCCGATAAAAGCTTGCTTCATATGGCATGGCAGACAATTCTGCTTTTCCTTGCGCCGGCACAGTTTCTCCGGCGTTGGATCGTCCGCATGGCACGCCAAACACGCTCGTGTATACGACATATCCGTTCTGGGCGCCGGATTTTCGTGGGGGTTGTGGCAGGTGAGACAGGAAATATTATGACTGAAACGGAAGCAGCGGCTAGCCAGCAATCCGATGGGGGCGAATCGCACGCTCACCGGGTTCATCAGTTCCGGCCGGGTCCCCATATCGGGCTTCGGCAGCCGGTGGCATTGTCCGCAGAACTCGATGAGTGCTTTCGGGCTGAAGCGGCCGGGGTTCAGGATGGTGCTTCGAATCGCCTGCGGAGACGCGCCCTCTTTCACCGCCTTGATGTGCGCGCCGCCGGGGCCGTGGCATCGCTCGCATTGAACGCCCGGCACATACCGGGTCAGAATCGGTCCGTTTGGCCCCACCTGGGCATTTGTACCATGGCAGTTGAAACAACGGAAAATCGTTCGCGAATCTTGCAGCACACCCAGCTCAGTGATCGGCGATGTGGGATGCGGCGGATGGCCAAACGTCACCGCCAAGCCTTTTAACTGTGAATAATAGGAAAACCGATGGCTGATGTATTGGCCGTCCAGCAGCCCGACGGCCGTGCTTCCCTTCCCGGTTCCAAACGCCCATTTCAGGGTGACGGTATCCGGAACACCTTTTTCCCGGACAACGATTCCGTTCGCGCTTTGTTCGTAGGTCATCCGGCCATCCGGCGAGCGCCCCTGCTTCAACATGATCTCGCCAATCAAGCTGCCTTCGATGGGGCGCAGAGCATGCGCCATGCGGGAGGCGGTCTGCTCCTTGTATTCGGTTTCGTGGCATGCTGCGCAGGTGGCACTCCCAACGTAGTGCTGGGCATAAGCGGCGACGCACGCGACACACAAATAGGCGGCTAGGGCGAGTAAGCGGGCGGTGTTCACTGCCGTGCCGCCATGCCCGTTACCGGAACGCCTTTATCTTTCGCGGCCAGGATTTCGCGCACCTTCTTATATTCGGCTTTCGCTTCGGCGGTTCTCCCCATTTGGCCGTATACCTGCGCCAAATGGTAATGCGCGGCGGAGCCTTTCGGATCGAGCAGGATCGCTCTCTTTAGCTGTGCGATCGCCTCTTTATATTGCTTTTGGTCCGCCAACACGATCCCCAGCCGTAGATGGGCTTCGCTGTTAGACGGATCGCATTGGAGCGCCCGCCTGTAGCGTGCTTCGGCTCGGCGCAGATCGCCACTCGAACGGTCCATTTCGCCCAGATAATAGTTCGCCAGCGAACTGCAGCTTCGCCGCGCTTCCTTTTCCAGCCACTCGCGCGCGTCGCCGGTATCATGCTGAACCCAATAAATGTATCCGATCGCGAAATCTGCATCCGGGAATTGAGGGGCTTTCTTCAGTGCCTGCTTGTATGACGCGATCGCTTTGTCGAACTGCTTCTGATCTTCATAAGCATTGCCCATTAGGTAATCCAGCCAAGCCGAATCCGGAAATCGCGTGAGGAGCTGATGGAATGCCGCTTCGGCTTGCTTCACATGGCCTGTGCGGCGATTGCTTTCCTCGATCATGTACAGCACGCGCTGCGCGTGCTTGGAGTCCTCAAGCCCGCTGAGTTCGGCAACCGCCTCGCCGTACTTTTTGGATTCGAAATAGTCCGCGCCGAGCAGGAAGTGAGCTTGGGAAGCAAGCGCCGGATCGCGCGTCGCCTTCTTCAGCGGCGCGATCGCTTCTTTCAGCCGGCCGCTGCGCACGAAAGCCAGTCCGAGATTGAACTGAATGTGCGTGTTACCGGGAGCGCGACGCGCCGCGGCCTCCAGATCGGAGATCGTTTGCGGCGCCGAAGCGGCGCTTGCGGCAGCCGCGAAGAGCAAAGCAAGCGCCGCAAGCCTGCCGCGGCTAGAAGAACAGACGGAGCCCGAGTTGGATGGTTCTTGGGTCTCTTGCCGCGATCGCCTGACCAAAGTTCGGCGAACCGAAAGTCGTGCCAAAACTGCTGAAATTGGTGTGATTGAAAATATTGTAGAACTCCGCGCGGAACTGCAATCCGCTGCTCTCGGTTCCCAGAATATGCGGAAAATTCTTGAACAGGGAGGCATCTGTGTTGTTGATTCCCGCCTCGCGCACCACGTTCCGTCCCGCGTTGCCGAACGCGCCTACGGGCGGCTGCGCAAAAGCATGCGGATTAAACCATTCTTCGCGCGAGCCGCCTCCCATCGTGGGGTCGCCAACTAAGTCGGGCCGGTAAGGAGCGCCGCCGATAAACGCGTTATCCCCCGGAAGCGAGATGTTGATCGGGATTCCCGTCTCGAACGTGCTGATGCCGGACAGCACCCACCCGCCCAGGACGGCTTTCACAACCGCCTGTTGCGATGGAGAAGGAAGGTCATAGATATAGCTCAAAATGAGTATCTGCTGGCGGTCGAAGCCGGAGTTCCCGTATTCGAGGTAGGGCGCGTAAGCATCCTGGTGTGCGTTTCCAGGGACATCGCCATCCACGTCGTCAATGCTGTGGGAATAAGTGTAAGAAGCCTGCAGCGTCAAACCATGGAAAGCATTTGCGCGCAGACTTGCCTGCAGCGAGTTATAGCTGGAATTGCTTCCGTTATAGTATTGATCGATATTGGCGTAGCCGAGGAAAGGCCGGACCTGATTGACATTCGCTGTTCCGGCTTGCACTTGCGCCGCTCCGGCCGGGTATGGCTGGTTGATGTTTCGATTGTCGGAGAGATGCGTCCCTTTTGTCCCGACATACGCCACGTTCGCAACAACGTTGGACGCAAGCTGGTGCTCAATGCCGAAATTCCATTGCGCGGTGGACGACGTTGGATATGCCGGGTCGTATACCTGAAGGCTGGCCGGAATAATCGCGGTCGAGCCTCCACCCGGATTGCTCAGCAAATCGCTCGGAATTCCCGTCGTTGAATTAAAAAGCGTCGCCGTGTTGCTGAAAGGCGGATTGGGAGCGACGTTGTAGATGTCATTACCCTGAATGCGCTCGTAATACATGCCGAACCCGGTCCGGATGACTGTATTCGCGTCGAACGGCCGCCATGCAATGCCAACTCGTGGCTCAAAGATATTCCAGTGATTCTGAACCAGCCCTCGCGGAATGCCGTTCTTACCTGCAATGCCGATGCCGTTCAGCAGATTACCGGTATTCGGGACAATGCGGCCCGTTGAATCTATAGTCGGAGCATCGGCCGGATTATATAAGTTGAGATAGAAGGACGAAACGTCGTTTTTCTCCGTATATGCATGCGGAAAGGCATCCCATCGAACACCGAGAGTAAGGGTCAACTTCGAAGTTGCCCGCCAAGTGTCGCCGGCAAAGAGTGCCGCACTGCGGCTGAGATAGTTAGGCTCGGTTTGCTGTTGTAACTGCTGATATTCATAGGCATCGCCGAGCAGGAAGTCGGCGAAATCGAAGCCTGTGTAGTTGCCGTTAAACGTATAGGCGCCCTGCGTCGGCCCGAACAGATCCTGCTGCTTATCGAAGTGCATCCAAATGCCGCCAAATGTGAACGTGTGGTTTCCCCGGACCATGCTGATGTTGTCCTGTATCGTCCAGGTCTCCAGCTCGTTTACCCAGGGCCAGGAGGCGGTGTCGATATTGACGCCGGTTTGCTGCATAGCCAGATTGGGGACTTTATTGGCAGTGTTGGCATTAGCGAAGTAGAGGGGAATGTTCAAACCGGCGGGGCGTTGATAGTTGCCATGTAAGCTAAGGTTCAGGGGCTGGTCGGTGTAACCCAAAGAAGCTTCATTTACTGTCGTTGGAGACAAGATCGAAGTCAGATGGGCGTAGAGGAGCTTGGGCTTGTTCACCAGCAATGTCGTTGTCGTCGGATAGCTGCTGCTCGACCACAGATTGTTCGTGAAATTCTGATTGTTCGTTTCCTGGATGTAGCGAACAAAGGCCTGTTCCTTATCTGTGATGGTTTGGTCCACGCGGACAATCTCCTCCCTCAGATCGGTGGGCACGCTGAAGGATTGCGTGTAGTTGCCGTTGGGGTTTGTAGGCAGCGGGAAGAGGAGGTTCGGCTGAGACAGGATCAACGCGTTCGGATCGAGGTCTGCCGGAGGAATGACATTTCCTGGGAACTGCTTGCCGGTTGCCGGATTGATGATCGGCTTCCCAAGCGCGCTGAAATCGCCGGTTCGCTCGGCAGCGCTGAAAGTCGGCACGTTGAAGCCGCTGGACTCCCGTAATTTACGCCATTCTTCGTTGAAGAAGAAGAAGGTTTTCGATTTCTTGCGCGGATAGAGCTTGGGGATAAAGAAGGGGCCGCCCAGGTTCCAACCATAAACGTTGAACCGGAGCGGGGCCTTGGGCTGATCGTTCAGATTGTTAAAGAAAGTGTTGGCGTCCAGCTTGTCGTTGCGGAAGAACTCCCAGAGCTCTCCATGAAAATGGCGCGTGCCCGATTTCGTCACGACATTGATCTCGCCGGCGTCGCCGAATCCGGTGCCTACTTTGGTATCGGCGGTCTGCACACGAAACTCGGCAATCGCTTCCATCGATGGCAGCACTACCACGCAGCCGCCGCAGCCGCGATCGTAATTCTCTTGCCCATCCATGCGCCAAACGTTGTTGCTCTGACGCATGCCGTTAAATTCGATGCTGGTGTTCGAGGTTACTCCCACCGGCGTGTTCATCGAGGGCTGAGTCGAGGAGGCCCCCGGAACCAAAGCCGCCAGCGAGGTAAAGTTTCTTCCGTTTACGGATAGATTCTCCATCTGCGTACTGTTTACGACCTGGCCCACCGTGGCATCCTCCGTCTGAATCTGTACGGCGTTTGCCTGCACCTCAACCGTCTGCTGCACGCCTCCTATCTGAAGCCGCGCGTCGATGCGCAAATTCGCATTGACGTTCACCGGAATTCCGGTCTGCCGGTAGGTCTTGAAGCCTTTAGCAGAGATCGCGATCGTGTACTTGCCGATTACAAGGTCGGGGGCGTTGTAATGCCCCGACGAATTTGTCACAACGTTTCTGGTGACGTCCGTCTGGTCGTTAGTCACCTTTACCTGCGCGCTCGGGATCACCGAACCGGAGGCGTCGCTCACCACTCCCGAAATGTTTCCTAATTCCTGCGCCTGTGCCGGTTGCGAGCACAAAAGCATCGCCAGCGCCACCGGAGCGAGTGCGACCGGTATCGCAAACTTCTTCAACATAGCCTTACCCCTTCTCCCCCGAGCATCCTAAGGAACACTGGTTGAGATTGTACAGCTTGTTGCAAGCGCTTGCAAGCCCGTTTTTCTTAGGGGAACTTATGGCGAAACCGAAAATTGACCGCAAGCGTTACCACGGAACCTCGGCCGCCAGGTAGGGTATTGGCTTCCAAGAACGGAATCCGGCTAGTTGCTACGCAAGAATCACTTCGACCCCGTGCGCGCGGAGTTTCTCCACCTCGCAGGCGGGAGCTGCGTCGTCAGTAATGACGCGGTGAACGGAGTGGAAATCGCAGATCACCGAAAGGCTGCGCAGGCCGAACTTGCTGGAATCGGCGATCACAGTGACTTCGGCCGCGGACTCGATCATGGTGCGGTTGAGCTGCGCCTCCATGATGTCGATGGTGGTCAGACCGATCTCCGGGTCAAGCCCAACGGTGCTCAGGAAGCAATGGTCGGCATGCAGCGAGTGCATCATCTGCTCAGCGTGCGGGCCCACAAATGCCGTCGAGGGCTGGCGCAGAAAGCCACCGAGCATGATCAGGGTGAGCGTGGGCGCATCGGCGAGTTTGACCGCCACGTTCAACGAGTAGGCAATCACAGAAATATTTTCCGGCCCGCTTTTTCCGATCTGCCCCGCCAGCGCGGCCGAAGTCGAGCCGCTGCACAGGATAACGGTTTGCGCCGGCTGGATCAACTCCCGGGCGGTTTGCGCGATGCGCATCTTTTCCGGCCGGTGCATGCTTTCGCGCAGCCGCAGCGGATGTTCGGGGCCGGCGGTAAGCGGCTTAATCCCTCCGCCATGCGACCGCACCAGCGCGCCGGTAACCGAAAGGGCGTCGAGGTCGCCGCGCGCCGTGACCGCGGAAATGCCGAAACGCTTGACTACTTCATCGACCGTGATACGGCCGTTCTGACCCAGAACCCCGAGGATCTCCCGCCGCCGTTCTTCCGCAAGTAATCGTTTAGGCGCTTCTCTAGACATGCCGCACCACAGTCCCGTCGTTGGTGGACAACCGCCACTTCGTCCAACCCGTTTAGGGATATCTTACACGAACTTTCGTTATTTTGAACATTTATTTCTCTTTACTTTCCTTTGGTTTCCTGGCGAATACGTGGCCCGCATCGACGCCGGGAGTTCCCGCTGGGCGATAGAATTGAAGTTTGAAACGCCTGACGATTGCCGTTGGCGCGCTTGCCGCGGTATTTTGTGCCGCGCTGATTGTGCTCTCGCTTGCCGGCTATCGGAGCCTGAAAAGCATGCGTGCGGATTTGCACACGCTCAGCGCGCGTGTAGACAGCGCGACCCGGTTGGCGCAGCGGGAATCGGCGGCGGCGCTGGCCGCGAACAAACAGGCGCAACAGGCCAAGATGCAAGCCGAGGCCGCGGCTATGGGCCGCCAGCAGGCCGAGGCGGAAAAGCAGGCCGCGGATGCCGGCCGCCTGCAGGCCGAAGTAGCCAAACAGGCGGCAATCACAAGCCGCTCGCAGGCACTCGCCAAGGCCCGGCAAGCGGCGGAGAATGCCCAAAACGCCCAGGCGCAAATGCTCAAAATGCGCGAGGAGCGCAAGAAAGAACTGGACCAAATGCAGCAAGCTTTGAACCGTGTCGTGCCGACGCGCCGCACGCCCAACGGCATGGTGATGGTTCTGCAGGACGCCAATTTCCGCTTCGCTTTCAACAGCGCCACGCTGAACGAAAAGGACCGCGAGCTGTTGAGCCGGATCGCGGGAATTTTGCTGGTCTCCAAGGGCTACGGGCTTTCGATTTACGGATATACCGACGACGTCGGCACGGCGGAATATAACCAGAAGCTTTCGGTCCGGCGGGCGAAGGCGGTGAAGGACTATCTCGCCCAGGCGGGACTCGACCCGTCCATTATGACGGCGAAGGGCTTTGGCAAGAAGAATCCTTTGGTTCCGGGAGATTCCGCGGCGGCGCGGGCGCAGAACCGGCGGGTGGAGATCGCGCTGGCCGACAGTTCGATCCAGTACGTGCGGAAACCCGCGGCACAATAGCCCGCCGCGTCTGCTATCGTGACGGTTTGCGCTTTTCCGATCTAGAAATTTCCTGCGAAGAATTCACGTTAGATAACGGCCTCAAGCTGCTGGTGCACGAGGACCGGAAGACGCCGATTGTGGCAGTGAACGTTTGGTACCATGTCGGCTCGAAGAACGAGAAGGCGGGCAAGACCGGATTTGCGCATCTTTTCGAGCACCTGATGTTCGGCGGTAGCGAGCATCTGCCGGGCAGCTATATCGAAGCGCTGGAAAAGATCGGCGCCACAAGTCTGAACGGCACCACGAACGAAGACCGCACCAACTATTTTCAGAACGTGCCCAGCTCCGCGCTCGACTTCGCGCTTTTCGCCGAATCCGACCGCATGGGGCACTTTTCTCACACCATCAGCCAGGAGGTGCTCGATCTACAGCGCGGCGTGGTACAAAACGAGAAACGCCAGGGAGACAACCAGCCTTACGCCGTAGCCGAGGAGCTGATCGTGAAGGCCACCTATCCCACCGCCCATCCTTACGCGCATACGGTCATCGGCTCGATGGAGGATCTGGACGCAGCGTCGCTCGAAGATGTTCGCGAATGGTTCCACACGTATTACACGCCATCGAACGCGGTCATCGCGATCGCCGGCGATATTCGGGCTCAAGAAGCGCGCGATCGCGCGGAGCGCTATTTCGGTGCAATTGCGCCCGGACCGGCGGTTGTGCGCCAGCGTTCCTGGATCGCAAAAATGAACGGCGAACACCGCGAATCGGCTCAGGATCGCGTGCCCCAAGCGCGTATTTACAAGATCTGGAATGTTCCGGGGTATGGGACAGCCGATCTGCATCGTTTGCGCCTGGCCGCCGGCGTTCTTTCGTACGGCAAGAATTCGCGCTTGTATAAGCGTCTGGTCTACGACGACCAGATCGCGACACAGGTCGCGGCTTATGTGGACGAGCGGGAAATCGGCAGCCAGTTTGCCGTGATCGCAACCGCGCGGCAAGGTGTGGAACCGCGGCGCGTGGAAGCAGCTTTGGACGAAGAGATGGACCGCTTTCTTCAGGGCGGTCCGGATGCTCATGAGCTGCAGCGCATCAAGACCGTGAGCTACGCCGGGTTTGTGCGCGGGATCGAGCGCATCGGCGGATTTGGGGGCAAGTCGGATATTTTGGCGACCAGCCAAACATACGCGGACACACCGCACGCGTACAAGCGCCGGCTTGCCGATTTCGAAAGTGCAACTAAGGAAGAGGTCCGGCACGCGGCGCGGGTCTGGCTTTCCGATGGCGTTTATGCATTGGAAGTACTGCCGCTCCGGGCGGCGAGACCGATGCCACCCGCGAAGGGACAAAGGCAAGTTCCCGCGATCGGCCCGGCGCACGATTTACGGCTCCCTCCGGTGCAGCAGGATCGGCTCGGAAACGGCTTGAAGATTCTGCTGGCGGAGCGGCACGAAGTTCCAGTGGTGAATTTTTGGCTGGAAGTGGATTCCGGCTATGCGGCCGACCAGTTTGCGTCTCCGGGAACTGCGCGGCTGGCGAGCGCCTTACTAACCGGAGGGACGAAGCGGCGCACCGCACTCGAGATCAGCGACGAAGTGCAGAGCCTGGGCGCGCAACTGAGCGCCGGCTGCAACCTCGACATTGCCAGCGTCTATCTTTCTGCATTGCGGGAAACACTCGACCAGTCATTGGACATTTATGCCGATGTGATCTTGCATCCCACTTTCCCGCAGGCCGATTTCGAGCGGCAGCGCACTTTGCAGCTTGCGGCAATTGCGAATGAGAAAGCCACGCCGCTGCAGATGGCGCTGCGGGCGCTGCCTCCGATTCTATTCGGACCGACACACGCATACGGAGTGCCACTGACGGGTTCCGGAACGGAAGAATCGCTCGGAAAACTCGCGCGCGAGGAGATGCCCGCTTTTCACGCGCGATGGTTCCAGCCGGGGAACAGCACACTGATCGTCGTCGGTGACACGACACTTGGAGAGATCAAACCCAAACTGGAAGCCCTTTTCGGGGAATGGCGAGGCGGTCAGGCGCCGTCGAAAAACCTGCAAACCGTAGCGCAGCCGGAAATTCCGGCAATCTATCTGATCGACAAGCCGGATGCGCCGCAATCGATCGTGATTGCCGGGGGCATCGCGCCGCCGCCGGAAGCGCGCAATGAGGCCGCTATCGAAACTATGAACAACATCTTCGGCGGCACGTTCGGCGCCCGGTTGAACATGAATCTGCGGGAGGAAAAGCACTGGACCTATGGCGCGGCATCGGTTCTCTATAAGGCCCGCGCACAGCGGCCGTTTCTCGCCTATGCTTCGGTCCAGGCGGACAGGACCGCCGATTCGCTCTCCGAAATACTGGCCGAATTATTCGGAATGAGCGGCGTAAAGCCCATACGCGGCGAGGAACTGGAAAAAGTAAAACGCCAGCAGATTTTGGAGCTGCCTGGGGCGCACGAGACGATGAATTCGATCGGGAATCTGCTCGGAAGCCTGCTGCAGCTTGGATTGCCGCTGGACTATTACGACACCTACGTCAGCCAGGTGGAGGCGCTGACGCCCGCCGAGATCGAGTCCTGTGCCCAAAGCCTGATCGACCCGCGCCGGATGCTCTGGATGGTGGTGGGCGATGCAGCGAAAGTGGAAGAGCCTCTCCGTGAGCGGGGCGTGGGAGAGATTGTGCGCGTACAGGCGTAGTGGATGCTCGGGGACAGACGACTCTGTCCCAAGCGGTTTTTGCGCGTGGACAGAGCCGCCTGTCCCCGGTTTGCCAGTCAGGGCACTTGGGCCGCGCGGTGCTCCCGATCGCGCGTTTCCCGCTCTCGCTTGGCTTTGCGCATCTCCAGAAAACGAACTCCCCCCATGTAAAGAATGACCACCAGATTGATGCAGAGGACGGCGATGGTTTCCCAGTCGGTCCGCTTCACAATGGCCAGGATCTCCCAGGGCAGATACAGAAATCCCGAAAAGATGGCGAACCACTCGGCCCAGGCCCTGCGGTGCCAGAGGCCCCAGGCTTCGGTGAAGCGGGCGCTGGCGTAGACCAGAGCCGCAATCGCGATGGTCAACAGGCGCATGTCGTTGACCTGCGAGGCTCCTTTGAGGAAGAGTTGAGCCAGCTTGCGGTCGGGATCGATGCGCAGGTGATAAAGCAGGCTTTCGGAGAACTGCTCGGCGTGCTGATGAACAAACAGAAGCACCACCCCGAGCACCAGAACCGAGATGCCTTTTATGGCTTCGATGGTAGCGACGGTTCTCAGCCCTACGGCAGTCGCGTCCAGCTTATGATGGTGGTGCGCTTCCGGGCTGTGTGTCGCCTCCATGATCCGATGCTGACACAGAGACGCGGGAATGACTGTGCGGGAAACGGGCTTTTCCCGTCCAATACACATGAGGGCCGGCCTATTTTTGCTTCTGACGGGGGCGACCGTCGCGGGAGCCCCGCTCCTGGGCGCCGATCTCAATACGATCGTCAACAAAATGCAGCAGCGGAGCGCCCGGCAAAATGCCGGCATGTGCGGTTATACGGGCACACGCATCTATACTCTGCACAACTCGCACCTGAGCAACGATATGGTCATGAAGTATCGCGTGACCATGAGCCGGGCTTCGGGCAAACGTTTCAAGCTGATTTCAAAACAACACCCCGAGTTTTTGGCCCGCCGTGCGCTGAAGGCCCTGGTGCAATCCGAGCCGACAACGCGCAAGCAGGAAAAGCAAGGCAACATCGATCGCGCCAATTACCGTTTCGCGCTGCTCGGTGAAGACGTTCTCGACGGCCACCGCTGCTACGTACTGCAGCTCACTCCCAGAAGAAACAGCCAATATCTGGTGCTGGGTAAGGCATGGGTAGATGCGCAATCGTATGCGGTGCGGGAGATCAAAGGGAAGCTTGCGAAAAGCGTGTCGTTCTGGGTAGGCAAGCCGGAAGTTGACGCACGCTACGCTAAGTTCGACGGATTCTGGATGCCGTCGCATAGCTGGTCGCTTTCGCATGTGAAGCTGGTTGGGAAAACAACGGTGATCGTCGAGTTTTCCTATGATCGATTCCAGCGTTGCGCGGGTTCAGTGCCTTCCGCTCCCTGACGGTCGCGGTTCTGTTAGTCGCGATACGCTGGGAGCGTTATGAGCTTTCTCAGCCGCATCGGAATTGCGCTCGATGCGAATCTGCTGGCGCGCTTCGACCGATTTATTGCGAAGCAGGGATATACGAATCGCTCCGAAGCATTTCGGGATTTAATCCGGGACCGCCTCGCGGGAGCGGCTGTAGAGGACCCGCAAGCGCCTGTTGTGGGCACCGTCACGCTCATTTACGATCATCATTCGCGTTTGCTGCCGGAAAAACTGATGGATCTCCAGCACGAGCATCACGACCTGGTGATCTGTACGACGCACGCGCATCTGGACCACGACACCTGCCTCGAAGTGATCATTCTGAAAGGCCAATCAAAGGCAGTGCGGACATTGGCCGACACGCTCATCGGCGCCAAAGGCGTGCAGCATGGACGGCTGGTAACGAGCGCGCCGGCGAGCTTCGTGTCTAAGACCGCCTAGAAAACAGCTCTCCCTTGAACAAGCGCTTGCTTTCCCACGCTGGTAGCACGGAAATGATAATCGTATGCGTCCGCCTGCTCGCGGTATTCGTCTGATCGTCGTTTGGCTGCTTGCCGTGCTTCCGATGTGCGCCCAGGCTCGCCTTTCTTTCGTGACCGGGAGAGTACTCGATCCGCAATCCGAGCCGGTGGCGGGGCTTCGCGTGCTGCTCTTCGGCCCGCGCAGAGCAGCAGCCGGTTACGCAGTCACAGACGAAAAAGGCCGCTTCTCTTTCTCCGTGAGACACGCCGGCAGCTACACAGTCAAGGTCAATGCTCCTGGATTTCAGCAAGTCAGCGAGAAGATTGAGGTGCACCCCGGCGCGCCCACCATCGCGGATATTCACTTGGGGAAACTGGCCGCGAAACAGGAATCGATCACGGTGACGGCAGACGTGAAAGACTCGAATATTCTTTTTCCGGATCCGGCACAGCGAGTTTACGTGCGCCAGGAAATCCTCGACGCCAACCCCGCGGGCGGAATTCGAGGAAGTGGGGGCGAAACCTCTGGGAGACGGCTTCACGGCTGTTCCCGTGAAGGAATTCCGGGGCGCGCTGGTCCGCTCGTTTCTCCAGCACCGGATGGACCTTGGCCTCAATTTTCTGGTCGCGAGCGGTTACACGGGGCAAACAACGGAAATATTGGCAGTGGACGGGCAGAGCGCGCCCTTCGAACAAATCGTCGGAGTGCGTCTGCCCTCATATATCACCGTTTCGTACACTTACCACTTCAGGCCCGAACCGGGTCCCTAAGGGATGCTATTTCTTGTGCTGGCTGGTGGGCGGAACGAAGCCCTTGATGCGTAGATAAGTCACCATGTTGCCGTAGTGCTCGTCCGTATGCGCGATGTTGAAGTCAAGCACAGCCAGCTTCGTTGTAGAGCCGCCGAAGGAATGGACCATGTCCGCCGCGTGCGCATCGGTCATACCGTCGTAAGCTTTATCGCAATACTCGAAGGACTCTTTCAAAGCCGTGATCAGCTTCGCTTTGCCGTGTACGTTTTTCTCCACCTCAGGCCCGCGAGTGGGAGCTCCGATCACGGCCGAGCAAAACTCATACTGCCCGTCGGCCTCGTGGGCCACAAGCTGGCCAAATGTTCGCACTGTGGATACAGGACGGAACGAGTAATCTTTGGCCGGCATTTCCTGGGCCGCCTTGAGCACCCAGGTGTTGACCATCATGTACGTCCGTTTGCTCGCCGTCGTAAGCGGATTGGAACTGCTGCTCGACTGGGCAAATAAGGGAAGCGCCAGCAGCGGAACCGCAGCCAGCAGCGCAATTTTCTTCATTTCATCCTCCACTGCGAATCATGCCACAAAGGGATCAGACCGTGCCATGTTGCACGCCGTCGATGAGGTAATCGCAGCCGCGCGCGGCGAGCGCCAGCATGGTCAGCGTGGGGTGCTTGTCGCCGGTGGTGACGAAGCAGCCGCCGCCGAATACAAAAAGATTGCGAATGTCGTGCGTTTGGCAATATGAATTGAGCACGTTCTTTTTGGGATCGGACCCCATGCGGCAGGTACCGACTTCGTGGATCATGGAGCCGGGCACGGCCATGTGCGGCTCCGCATGAAGGACCTCGCCATGGGCGGCGTGAAACAGCTCCTTGGCGCGCTCGAAGAAGCCTTGGTAGAGCTTGCGGTCGTTGTCGCAATGGGTGCAGTGGATACGCAGGGCCGGAACGCCCCACTTGTCGCGCACTACCGGATCGAGGTCGACGAAGTTCTCCTTGCGCGCCAGCATTTCTCCGCCCGAGAGCCAGACGCGGGCATAGGAGGGATACAGGTTCCTCACTTGCCGCTTGAAGTCCAAGCCGAATCCGGGCATGGCGCGGGCGTAGCCGGGAAAGCGCTGGCATCCGCCGCTGGCGCTCATGGCGAAGCCGCGGATGAAGTTTTTGGAATTGGTGCGGCCTCCGATATTGATGAAATTCGGGATGTAGAGGCCGTCCGCCTTGCCGTCGTCGTCGCGGACCGGTCCGCCCTTCAGAATGGGAAGGTAGCCGGTCACGCCGGAGCCGGCGATCTGGTCCATCAGATATTGCCCCAGCACGCCGCTGTTGTTCGCCAGCCCGCCGCGCTCGGAGTTCAGCATCAGCCGGGTGTTTTCGAGCGAAGAGCCTGCGAGCACGACCACTTTGGCGCCGATCTCGACCGAGCGGTTCGTATAACGTTCGACATAGCGAATGCCGCGAGCGCGATGTTCGCCGTCCATGAGCACGTGGCTCACGACGGAATCGCACATCAGCGTCACATTGCCGGTCTTCAGCGCGGGCGGAAGAGTCGAATCGACGGTGTTAAACATAGCGCCGACGTCGCAGCCGTTGACGCAGTTGCCGCAATAGTGGCAGGGAGGCCGGCCGTGCAGAGAACGCGTAAGCTGCGCCAGGCGGCGCGGCGTGGCGGGGATGGAAAGCTTGCGCGCGGCGGCTTGAAAAATTGTCTCGGCGCAGTTGAGCGGCATCGGCGGAAGAAACGAGCCGTCGGGGAACTGCGGCAAGTGGGCTGGCGCCGCGCTGACGCCGATAAAGCGCTCGACGCGGTCGTAATAGGGCGCGATCTCGCGGTAGGAGATCGGCCAGTCTTCGCCATAGCCGTCGCGCGATGCGGCTTTGAATTCGAAATCGGACATGCGATCGGAAGCGCGCGCCCAATGTAGCGTGCGGCCCCCGAGAATGCGGGATCGTATCCAACGGAATGGTTCGCCGGGAGCCGTGGTGTACGGATTCTCCCGCGCATCGATCATGATTTTGTAGTTGTATTCGCTGCCGCCGGGAAAAAATTTGCGCAGGTAGCCCGGCTTGCCGCTACCGCGGAAGGGCACTTCGTAAGGCCAGTCGTGGTGAAATTCCTTGCGCCAATCGATATGGGACCCGGCTTCGAGCAGGGCTACTTTGAACCCGGCCTCGGCGAGCGCCATACAGGCCCAGCCGCCGGTCGCTCCCGAGCCTACGACGATAACGTCAAACTGTTTCATGAAAATTAAACTCGATGGTGTTCCGGGTGCGTGCATCCGGGGAAATGCGTCAGGTACGCCATGCCTTGATAATCCAGATCTCCGATCAGCCCTTGGCGCGAGGTGTAGAAGGCGTGAAGCGTCATGTCCTTGATCAGCCGGTAGGCAAAAAAGCCGGGATGCTTTTTTTTGCGATCGTGTTCCGGCTGCGACATTTCGCGCATCAGCGCCAATTGGCGTTCCTTAGCGAGCGTGCCGAAATTTTGCGCCTGGAGCCAAACCATGGCGCGCCGCCATTTTCTCTGCATATTGGGCTCATATTCGGCCGCCGCGTTGACAACAAAATCGATGAACGGCGCGACATGCGCATCGCGCGCGCCGGGTGTTTCGTCGGCTGGGATGAGCAGGTCCGTGAAGACATCCAAGGTGTGAAATTCCTCGGCAGAAAAGAACCGCGGCTGATAATTCTGGAAGCGGTCCGGCGCCGATGGCGCGAACTGATTTTCGGGAGGCCTCTTCCGCTGTCCGGCTGCCTCGGCCAGAAATTCCGAGCCTCCAGCAACAGTGGCTGCTCCGAGGATCATCCGCCCCGCATCGCGACGTGTCATTTCCTCCACTTTCCCACACACCCATTCAATTGTGGCGCACGCTTGGCAGAGCGACCTAAAGCTGAATGCCACTTAGTTTTCCCACAACTGGAGATTCTCGTGTGTGGAGTAGGCCTTTGGCCTGCCATGCCGCCGTCCCTGGCGGCATTCTGTTTCCCCTATAAGCCGCCGGTCGAGAACCGGCTGGCAGGCCGAAGGCCTACTCCACAAAAAATGAACAAAGTGGCATTGCGCTCAAGCACGCCATAACCAATTACAGGCTGTAAGATCAAGCGATGCTGGATCCAAACAATCCTTACACGCGGCACTACGCTTCGCTCTCGCTGAAGGACCTGCTCGATGCCCGGGAGGCCTCCCACGTTTACCTCACGCAACTGGAGAATGTGTTTGCCACGGCGATCGGTCTGTATCGAATCCGCGAAGGCGATCTGGACCATCAGCACTATCACCCCGCGGGGGATGCCGCACGCAAGGAACGCGGCAAGAAAGCAACCCCGCGAACCATGGAGAACACAGTCGTTCAACCTTGGTCGTGGCCGTGCGTACTGGTCTTTGTCAAGGAATGGCTGAAACCGGCGGAATCTCATGCCGCGGCGGTGAAGGGCCAAATTGTTCCGCCCTTCATTTATCTGCCCGATGGCCGCGTGATTCCGACCTGCGTGATGCGGGCGAGTGTCTGGGGTGGAACCGATACTCGCCTCGTTGGTTATCAGTTCAGCCGGCGATTGATGGGCGGCGGATATCCGGTCGTCACGCAGGTGCAAAGCAGGGAGCATGTAGGCTCTGTCGGATGCCTGGTGACCGATGGCACGAAGCATTTCGCGCTGACCAACCAGCACGTGGCCGGCGATGCCGGCAGCGAGATCTTTACGCTTT
>JBOGMI010000021.1:0-21598 GCA_050746645.1 Bryobacteraceae bacterium
TCATAAGGAGCGTTTGGCGACTGGAATGTCTTGGATCTGCACAAGCGGCGCGATCTCGCCCACCAGCGGCAGCGCATAATTTTGGAACTCCGGCAGTATGCCGTTTCCTTCGGCATTGCGCCATTCGCCCGGAAAATGCCGTTCGCGCAGCGCAACTTCGTCGAGAGGGGCGAGAGCGGTATCGATGCGGTACTCGGGCGAATTTTCATCGCGTCTCAGAGTCACCATATTCCCGCCGTGTCCCGCGACAGCGGCAGCCACCGCGCGGGCGCCGCACAAACGCGCCTCCGACCAATCGGTATCCGAAATGCAGAGCGACGAAACGCGGCCAAGCAAGCCCGGCTTTTCGCCGCGCGCGCGGATTTTCAAGCGCTCGGTGATCAGCCGCGCCAGCCGGTGCCCGAGATTCATCGCGAGACTGCCGCGCGAGCCGGTGCGCACGTCGGCGCCGAACGCTTCGCCGTGTTCGTCGAGCTGGCCTTCGCAAACCGCGACCACGCAGCGGCCCAAGCGGTTGAAGACGCGATGCACATCGTCCAGCAACTGCTCCTGCGGCAGCGGAGTTTCTGGCAGATAGATCAGATGCGGCGCATCATCGGCATCTCTGCGGGCAAGCGACGTGGCGGCGGCGAGCCAGCCCACATTGCGTCCCAGGACTTCGAGGAACTCCACCTGGCCGGGCAGCGCGAGGTTATCGGCCCCGACATCGCGAGCCGCCAGTGCGAAGAATCGCGCCGCCGAAGCATAGCCCGGCGCATGGTCGGTGGCCAGCAGATCGTTGTCGATGGTTTTCGGGATGCCTACGACCTGCAATTCCTGGCCTTTTCGCCGGGTGTATTCCTGAAGCTGGCGGGCCGTTCCCATGGTGCCGTTACCGCCGTTATAGAAAAAGTAGCGAACGTTGTGGGCGCGGAAAATCGCCAGTACGCGATCGAGATCCTGTTCCGTAACTTCGCGCCGCGAAGTTCCGAGTGCGGAAGACGGCGCCAGCGCGGCGGCCAGCAACGTCTCGTCGCTCTGTCGAAAAAGATCGACGAAATTCTGCTCCAGGATGCCGGAGATCCCGAACTTCGCTCCGTAGAGCGCGGTGATCTCGGCATGCTCGCGCGCCTCTTCGATTGCGCCGAGCAAGCTGGCATTGAGAACCGCAGTCGGTCCGCCGCCATGGGCAATCAGCGCAGCGCCTGCCATCATCGAGCCTCGAAAGCGGCCGTGCCGCCGACGCGGCGGACCGAACGCGCGGCCGCTCGCGCTGCTGCCCGCGCGCAGTCCTCCAGGCGGGCGCCGCGCAAAAACCGCGAGAGAAAACCCGCGTTGAAACTGTCGCCCGCGCCGGTGGTGTCCACTACATTTGTTTGAACCGCTGGAACGCGGAGCAACTTGTCACCGCTTACGATCAGCGCGCCTTTCGCGCCTCGCTTGAGTGCCACGACGCGAGCCAGGCGCGCCAGTTCGCGTGCCGCGTGCTCGGGATTTTTCTCGCCCGTCAGCAGCGCCGCTTCGCGTTCGTTGGGAAAGAAGACATCAGTGTGCTGCAATACTTTCCAAAGCCCCGAATCCCATTTTTCGCTGGGGTCGTCATTGCAATCGACCGAGGTGGTCAGCCCCAATCGCCGCGCCTTGCGGAACAAGGCAGGCGCTTGCCGGTGCAGATGGGTCAGCAGAAAATAATGGCCGACGTGGAGATGCCGTGCGGTTTTCAGACGCGCGTCGGGCACATCTCCGGCACGCAGCAGCGCGAGAGCGCCCGGATACGTCAGCCCGGCGCGATGCCGGTTGCGGCTATGCCACATGGTGATGCCGGTGTTCGCCGTGCGCGACCGGCGCATACCGCCGAGATCCACTCCCGCTTCCCTCAGCCGTTCTTCCACGAAACGGCCGAGCAGGTCCGTGCCCAAAACGCAAACAAAGCTGACTTTGGCCCCGAGCCGCGCCAGATTGTGCGCCGTGACCGCGCTCGATCCGCCGAGGACCAAACGGCAACTCTCGGCCAACTGTTCCCTTCCCGCTTTCAGAGGCGCGGCGCTTTGCATTAATAAATCGACGTTCGCTTCGCCTGCGACGAGGCAATCAAACATTTCTTGAATGGCCTCCGGGCGCCGGCTCCTCGTGCATGCGAAAATGCGGCACCACGCGGGTAATGACTCCCTCCGGACTGGGATTGTCCGGATTGAGCCCGTTCGCCAGGCTCAGCCGGTATGCGAGGAGCTGCGCGAAGGGGATTTCGAACGGCACGCGCAAGCAATCGGGAAGATCGCCGGCCTGAGTCGGGGCGGTCACGATCCGCCCCAGAGACTTGTTGTGTAATTCGCTCATCAAATCTTGCTCATAGCGCCGCCGGTTCGGATGGGAGGAAAGGAAGCAAAGCACGAGCGAATCGGCGCGGAGAAAACTCATGGGACCGTGGCGAAGGCCAAGAAAAGTTTCCGGGATCGCGACGATTTTTCCGCCGGTCATCTCCAGAATTTTCAGCGCCGCCTCGGTAGCGAGCGGCCGAAGCGGCTCCGATGCCAGCACCACCACGCGCTCAACGGCGGCGTTCGCCAAGTCGCGCGCGGCATGGTCGAGCGAGGGCAACGCCTGTTCGGCACGCCGGCAAATCGCGGGCAAAGCTTTGGCCAGTTCGGTCGCGTGCCGCAAAGCCAGCCCCGCCAGCGTGAGATTGGAAAACGAGCTGGTCATGGCGAGGCCCCGGTCGTTGGTGCGTGGATCTAACACGATGCGCTCGACTCCCGCAAGCTGCGCCAGCCCGCCTGCCGCATTGCAGGTGATGACCAAATGGCTCACGCGTGGGAAGGCTTGCTGAATTTTCGAGACCACCGCCAGGCTCTCCGGACTGTCTCCCGAACGCGCCACCGAAATCAGCAGGCCGCCGGCGCCAAAACCCGGCACAATCGCCTCCAGCTCTTCTTCGGTATAGAGCAGCAGGTCGGTGGTCGGAATGGCGCGGCCGTCAGGCCAGGAAGCCGCGATCGCCGCCGCCGCATACGCGGAAGTGCCGGCGCCGGTCAGGATGGTTGGCGCGGTTTCGCGCACGCCCGCAAGCTCGGCCGCCCGGACCTGCTCCAGCGTTTTCCGCCACAGCAGAGGCTGCTGAAGAATCTCTTCGTGCGTCAGGCTGCCGGCAGCACCTTCGGGGCTTCTCATGCGGGTATGTGTGTGGTGCGGCAATCCTTTTCTTCCGAAGGGATGTGGAGTCTCCAGTGTAAAGCAAGGTCCGGGCAATCTCTTCAAGATCCCGCTAAAAATTGATAGCAGGTTGAAAAGCGATGTGGCAGCGCCGCGGCTGTTTCAGACGCGTTCGGCGACATCGGGAGCGCCGAAATGCTTTTGCAAGACCAGGGCGACGGTGCCCCTTAGACGCGCGGTGGCGCCGTCTTGTGCTGCGATGAAGGCGATGGGTTTGCCGGATATATTTTGGGCCTTCACTTCGGCTTCGATCGCCGGATAGAAGCGGCTCCAGGCGGCGGTAAATTCGCCTACGAAAACGATCGCCTGCGGCGCCAATGCGGCGACAATCATGCGCACGCCGCGGCCCAGTTGGGCCGCCATCCGGTCGAGAGCGCGGCCGGCGAGCACATCGTCCTGCTCGGCCAGCGCCAGCAGATCCGGGAAAGCCAGCGCGGCGCCGCGCCCGGCCTTCTTCCCGGCGGACTCAAAGTAGTAACGAAGCGCCGCGGAGTTCGACGCCAGCACTTCCCAGCAGCCGCGGGAGCCGCAGCGGCATAGCGGGCCATCGGGATCGAGCGGGATATGTCCGAACTCGCCGGCCATGCCGCTTTGGCCGGTAATCAAATGGCGATGGGCGATGATGCCTGCGCCAATTCCTTCCGAGATGGTAACCGCCACCAGATCCGTAAAGGCAGCGCCGCGCCCGAACCAGAATTCCGAAAGCGCGCAGGCGTTGGCGGCGTTCTCGAGTTCGACCACATAGCCGGTCTCTTTTTCGAGCGGCCCTTTCAGATCCGTAGCCGGCCATCTCAGGTTCGGCGCAAAAACCAGCTTCTGGGTGGCGATGTCGATGCGGCCCGGAACGCTGATGCCGACCCCTTCGACAGTGTGTTGCGGGCGGGCCTCAGCCAGGCGCTTGACGCGGGCGGCAATCTGCCGGATGGCCGCGTCCGGATCGGCGGGCGTTGGCATCGCCTCTTGAGCATTGAACGCGCCATTCACGTTAGCGACGCCGATACTGATCCGCGAAGGGCGAATATCGACGCAAATCACCGCACGGCGCTCGTTGAGCTGTAAAAACGTGGGTCTGCGGCCGCGCGGCAGGCGGCCGGTGGCGCCTTCCACCACGAGTTGATCCTCCATCAGTTTCTCGGCGATCAGCGAGACCGTGCTGCGCTGCAAGCCAGAAAACCGCGCCACATCGGCACGCGAAATCGGCTGGCGGTTGCGAATCAGGTTCAGAACGATGCGGCGGTTGATCTGGCGCGCCACTTCGCTGGAAGCAACGGCGGGAGAATTAAAGTCGAGGCGTCGCATTTGTGAGTGCGCTCCGAACTATATATCGTAATCCAGGCGACTGTCAAGAAGTATTCTCACTTCACATCCACCGCCCGATCGCTCTCATAGAGCATGATGTGGTGATAAGCTTCCCAGCCGCTCCAAAGAACCGGTGCGGGGAGCGGCGTGAGCGGGTTCTGGACGTATTTGGAGAAAATCGCGAGCAGATCGCCGGTGCGGTTGACGTTGGTCAGCCAGTCGCCGCGGTACCAGTGTTTCCACTTGCCGTATTCGGCGGCGGCTTCCGCTTTGTGGATGGCGAAAATGGCTTCGAGCGCGCGCTTGGCCGATGCGTGCGCGGCGGCGCTATCTCCGGCGATGCCCTGCTGAATCGCTTGCGCGGTTTGCCAGAGCATGCGGTTGCTCTCGCGATTGATCGCGATCATCGCTAACACCTGCGCGCGGTAATAGGGCAGACGCTCGGGCAAGACCGACTTCTCCAGTGCGAGCGCTTTGCTCCAGACCGCGTCCCAGCGCGGCTGGGCCTGCTTGCAGATCCGCACCTCGCGCGCGGCGATCTCGCTCAAGTGCCGCCGGGCCGCGGGGCCCGCGGGATCTTTAGGAAAGTCGAACACGTGCGGCTCGATCCAGCGCGGCGACTGGCTCGGCAGCGAATAGAGCGGATCCTTCGTCATGTATGCCAGCAGCAGAAGCCGAGCCTCCGTATGGTAATAATTATCTCCGTACTCATGCACACGGCCATGAACTGTGGTGGAGGCGGGGGCGGCAAAATAGGCTTTGTAAACGGCGGCAATTTGCGGGGCCGCTCTTTTCCCAAACTCTTCGGCAGCCCAATCGCGATAGTACTCAGCGGCATTCCTTCCCGGCGGCAGGCCCTTCCAGGCCAGGTCCATCACGGCTTTCGCCGTCATTGAGACCGGACGTATATCGCTGGTGTTGAGGAGTAAGTAATTGGTGGCTCCGGCTTTGATATAGCGGCCTAACTCGGAGTAAATCCGGCTGACGGGAACCATTTCGGTCAATTGGTTAGCACGGCCGTTCATCATGGCGACATGGTAGTAAGCTCCCTGCCCTTCTGCGACCTCTCCGCCATCGAGTAGATAGCCGTAGCCCGAGTCGGCCCACACCAGCCCGACTTCGGGCGGAATCTTTAAATCACCCTGCTTCACCAGCCGCGCCCCTTCCTGCCACAGGCTCGTAATGAATTGGGCATGCGGATGACGCGCGCGCACGATTTTCATCTGATCCGCGATCGCTTCGCCAATCACATGGCCGAGTTTCTTGTTGTTTCCTCGGACGTTCGGGTCGAAGCGTGCGTAGCTGGCATCGGAAAGTCCGCGCAAGCCGACGGTCCACAGCACTTCGACGCCGGGCGGATATTCATTCACGGCATCGGTCCAGGCGCGCTCGAGGATTTCGGGGTGCTCGGTGTAGGAATAGGGCACGCCCTTGGGCCAACGAGCGACGTTCATTCCCAAAGGAATGGCGTGGTGCTGAGTCACGATGAGGCCGCGCTTGCCCGCCAGGGCGATCTGAGCGCTATCGGGGAAAATCCAGGTTCCGGGGCAGACGATATTGCCTTTGAGGCGCAGGATGGTCTCGTAAATCTTGTTCCAGACCTTCAGCGAGATGCCCGTCTTGGCTCCTTTACGGGCCGGTGCCCAGCCGGTGAGTAGATCCTCGTCATTAATAAAGAAGCCGCGGTACTTGAACACCGGCGGCGGGAAGATTTTCTTTAAGTTTGCCGGTAATTCTATACGGGAGCGGCGCGCGGGCGCATGATCGGTCCAGTAATACATGGGATCGACGCCGAGATACTGTTGCGAAAATTGATAAATAGCGTAAATCGTTCCGCGCATATCGGCGCCGGTAAGCAGGACGGCTTGCTTTGCCCGAGAGCCGCTCCAATGCACCGGAGAAACAGAAATGGAGAACGATTCCGGCTTGGTGAGTGGCGCGGGCTGCAATTCTTGAGCGAGCGGAGAGCGAAACCCGATGAGGATGGTCACCGGAGTGGCTTGCCGCGGGCTGCGTACGATGGCCGGTTTTGTGCCGAAGACTTTTTGAAAATCGCGGGCAAGATCCTGCGCTGCTAAGACAACGGGCCCCGGCTCTTTGGGGCCGACGAGAAGCGCTACATGGGAATCGATCACCGTCGCGGCGTTCGCCGCAAGCGCCGCGGCCAGTAATAGCGTGAGGAGTCTCATTTAGAAAAGACCCTCGCGGCTAACTGAATGACTCCCGGATCGGCAGCACCATAAATTCCTCCAAAATCTCCGCTGTAGTGCCGAGCGGAGGCAGCTCTCTTTTCGACTAAGCCCATTCATTTCCAGTTTACGGACGCTGCGCGCCGCCCCAATAACGGCTGGCCCATTTCAAAAAATAGGGCCAGTTGGGACCGACGGTATGGCCGCCGTGGTGCTGGCGGAAGGCTAAGTCGCCGCTCAAAAGAGCGGTTCCGATTGGCGGCATCTGCTGAGTGCCCAGGCCTTTTTTCCCCAGCAGCCGATAGACCTGCCCGGCAGCCGCTTCGGCCTCGAACTGCCCGCGATCGTCCACCCAGCCGCCTTCCACTTTCGGCGAGCCGCAACTTACAAAGACCGGCCGCGGCGCGCACAAGGCGATCAATTCGTTGGCATCGACCGGAAGCTGGTCGGGCGTCAGCGGCCCGGCATATTTAAGGAAATTGCCGTCCATCCAATGATATTCGCCGGAGCCCGCCAGGTTGGCGACCAGCTCGCCGAAGTTGCGCCGGCTGAGTTTGGTGCCGCCTTCGCCTGACGAACCGATCAACCCGATGGAGAAGCGCTGATCGAAGGCCATGGTAACCAGAGCCGCTTTGCCGTAGCGGGAAAGCCCCTCGATAGCGACGCGTTTGGCATCCACCGATTTGTCGGTTTCGAAATAATCCAAAGCCCGGCTGGCGCCCCAGGCCCAGGCGCGCAGCGTGCCCCATTGATCGAGCCTGCGCGGCCGGCCCCGATTGCAAAGGCCGATGATGCCTTCAGTCAGTCCCGCGCCGTTGTCCGCTTGATAACTGGCCGGGTTGAGTTCCGCATAGCCCCAACCCTTCGCGAGTATCTGCTCTTCGGGCGTCGGACCGGGCGGAGGAGGAGGCGGATGAAAACCTTTCGGCCATTTGAATCCCTTCGGAAACACAAAGTGGAACTCCAGGATCACGGGCACCGGCCCGGTGGCGTTCGCCGGAGTAACCAGGGTGAGCGGAATGTTTACCGCGATCGGCGGATAGAAAGAATCATCGACGTGCCCCACTAACTTCTTGGTGATTACCGGGTAACTGCCAATCTTATTATGGACGATGCCGGCTAGCTGCCAATTCACCTTCGGCGTGTAAGCGGGAATCCAGCCGTACATCGACTCGTTAAACATCCAGACCAGTTGCGGGCGCCGCTTGTTCCACCACATGGCGGGAGTCGCGACTTTTTGGCCGTCGTTGAAGACCAGCGCGTTGGGCAGCGTATAGGGCTTCACTTTCGATTCGTCGTAATTAACGGCATTCGGTGCGTTCGGATGATGCGGGTCGGCGCCCGGCCGCAGCGATTCGATGTGCAGCAGATTGAGCATGCGCCGATGGTCCTGCTGCGCGGTCAAATGGACCGGCGGGGACAGGCTGGCGGCGGAGAGCGGCGAGCCGATCAGCAGTGCCGCAAACACAGTGGATGGAAGCTTCCGGAGTCGCATACTCTCCATGATATTGTTGTTTGTCCAAATTAAGTCATGAAAATTGTTGATATCCGCGCCACCACGGTGACCGTTCCTCTGGAAGCGCCGCTGCGCCATGCCAACGGCTGCCATTGGGGCCGCTTCGTCCGGACCATCGTCGAGGTGGAGACCGATAACGGCCTCGTCGGCCTTGGCGAGATGGGCGGCGGAGGCGAATCGGCCGAAGCGGTGTTTCGGGCCATGCTGGGATACCTGCGCGGGCACGATCCGGCGCGGCTGGAGGAGATGCGGTTTCTGGTCGCGAACCCGACCGCGTCGCTTTACAATAACCGCACGCAGGTGCTCGCCGCGCTGGAATTCGCGTGTCTCGATATCTTGGGGCAGGCTTGGAACGTGCCGGTTTATCAGATTTTGGGTGGGAAGCTGCGGGATCGCATTCCGTTCGCTTCTTACTGCTTCTTTCGTTACGCCGACCCGAAAACCGGCAGAGGCGAGATTCGCACCATCGATCAGGTCGTCGAAAACGCGCGCGCGCTGAAACAAAGCTTCGGATTCACCACGCACAAAGTGAAAGCGGGCGTCTTCCCTCCCGATTACGAGCTTGAGGTCTACCGCGCCGTGGCGGCGGCATTCCCTAACGACCATGTGCGCTTCGACTGCAACGGCGTTTGGTCCACCGAGCAGGCGATTCGCTTCGGGCAAGCCATTGAAGACCTGAATAACGATTATCTGGAAGATCCGGTTTTCGGTATGAACGGGATGCGGCGCGTGCGCGAGAAAGTCCGCATACCGCTCGCGACGAACACGGTCGTGGTGAACTTCGAGCAGCTTGCCGCGAACGTGCTCGATACCGCCGTCGATGTGATCCTGCTCGACACGACATTCTGGGGCGGCATACGGGCGTGTGTGAAGGCAGCGGGGATCTGCGAGACATTTCAGCTTGGGGTCGCGGTTCACTCTTCGGGAGAATTGGGCATTCAGCTTGCGACGATGCTGCACATGGGCGCGGTCATTCCGAATCTCAGTTTCGCCGCCGATGCTCATTATCACCACCTGACGGACGACATTATTCAAGGCGGGCCGCTGCGCTATGAACGGGGCGCCATCGAAGTTCCGAACAGGCCGGGCCTGGGCGTGAAACTGGATCGCGAAAAGCTGGCCGAGTATCGCGAGCTGTATGAAAAGCTCGGCGGCTATGCCTACGACCAGGATCCCGGACGCCCGGGCTGGGTTCCGGTGATTCCGAACGATCGCTGGGCCGATCCGCAAGACGCGCGCTGCCCGGAGATGGGGGGATGAAGGGATTGGGAGCAGTCAAGGGTGCTTACGCTTCCGGCTCGGTTTCGCGTCGACAAGATTGTCGACGCGGCACGCACGAGTGCGTGCGCCACGGAGATTAGAGAAGAAGTGAAAAATTCCCTGGATTTGAGCGGCCGCGTTGCGGTGGTGATCGGCGCTACCGGAGGGTTGGGCAAAGCGCTGGCCATCGGTCTGGCACGGCACGGAGCCGATGTCGTGCCCACAGGCAGGCGGCGCGCGCGAGTTGAAGCGGTCTGTGAAGAGATCCGGGCGGCGGGCCGGCGAACGCTGGCCGAAGGGGCGGATGCGACCGACCGATCTTCGCTGGAGCAATTGCGGGAGCGTGTCGTTCGAGAGTTTGGGCACATAGATGTGCTGGTGAATGCGGCGGGCACAACCTCGCGCAGACCCACGATGGAGGTGGCCGATGCCGAGTGGTCTCCGCTGCTGGAGACAAATCTGAAAGGCGTGCTGAACGCCTGCCAGACATTTTACGAACCGCTGAAAAAGAGCGGCTCGGGGCGCATCATCAATATCGCTTCGCTCGGCTCATTTGTTGCATTTCATGAGGTGGCTGCATACTGCGCCTCGAAAGCGGCGGTGCTCTCGCTTACGCGCAGCCTCGGCTGCGAATGGGCGCGCGATGGGATCTGTGTAAACGCCATCGCACCCGGCGTGTTTCCGACGGAGCTGAATACCGATCTGCTCAACGGCACCGGGCGCGGGCAGGAGATCCTGATGCGCACCCCCATGCGCCGTTTCGGGCACCCCGAAGAGCTGGTTGGCGCCGCGGTGCTGCTCGCCTCGGAGGCGGCGAGTTTTATCACCGGGCAGTGCATTGTGGTGGATGGCGGATTCCTGGCCTCGGGCGTGAATTCGTGAAGGCACGGTGGATCTGCTGGATAGCCGCTTTCGCTACCCTGCCGCTGCACGCCGAAACCGGACACGCGGCCTGGCTGCGCTATACGCCCGTCTACAATCAAGCCTCGCGTACGCTCTATGAAAAATTGCCGGCCACCGTAGTCCGGCTCGACGATTCGCCGGAAGCGAAATCGGCTCAACACGAGATCATCCGCGGCTTGCGCGGCATGCTCAATCGGGTCGAACGCGCGGAGGATACGCTGCCGGCGAACGGCATGATTCTGCTCGCGACCGCCGCTCGCGTCCAGAAAATGTATCCCTCGCTGGGGGTTCCCCGCGATTTGCTGCCCGGCGGCTACTGGCTCAAGACGACGGTTCGCGGCGGGCAGAATGTCGTGATCGTAGCGGGCAGGGACGGCCGCGGCATTCTTTATGGCGCCTTCGCGCTGCTGCGCAAAATGCAACTGCGCGAGCGCATCGACCCGCTCGACGAAGATCACAATCCGTATCAGCCGGTGCGCTGGGTGAACCAATGGGATAACTTGAACGGAACCATCGAACGCGGCTACGGCGGGCCATCCATCTTCTTTGCGAATAACAATGTCGTAAGCGATCTGAGCCGCGCTTCGGATTACGCGCGGCTGCTCGCCTCGACCGGCATTAACGGCTGTACGGTGAACAATGTCAACGCCAATCCGCGCATCCTCAGCGCGGAATTTCTGCCCCAGCTTGCGCGGATTGCCGATGCATTCCGGCCCTGGGGCGTGCGGCTTTCCATTTCGGTGCCGTTCGCCGCGCCGAAACTCATCGGCGGGTTGAAGACCTTCGATCCGCTCAATCCGGCGGTTGCGGCGTGGTGGAAGGCGAAGGTGGATGCGATTTACAAACGGATTCCCGACTTCGGCGGCTTTGAGCTAAAAGCCGATTCGGAAGGTCAGCCCGGGCCATCGCGCTACGGCGAGACACCGGAGCAGGCGGCAAACATGATTGCGCGCGCGCTAAAACCGCACGGCGGCATCTTGCTCTACCGCGCGTTCGTTTACAACCACCATCTCAATTGGCGCAATCCCAAAGCCGACCGCGCGCGCGCCGCCTACGACATTTTTCATCCGCTCGACGGCAAGTTCGAAGACAACGTGATCGTGCAGATCAAATACGGACCCATCGATTTTCAGGTACGCGAGCCGGTTTCGCCGCTGATCGGCGGATTACAGAAGACCAACGAAGCGCTGGAACTGCAGATCACGCAAGAGTACACCGGGCAGCAGCGGCACGTTGTCTATCTGGTTCCGATGTGGAAGCAGATCCTCGATTTCAATCTGCACGTGAATGGCGGCAACACACCAGTGAAGAAGATCATTGCGGGCAAAGCGTTTCACCGTCCGCTCGGCGGCATGGTGGGCGTGGCGAACCTGGGCGCGGACCCGAACTGGATGGGCAGCGATCTGGCGCAAGCCAATCTGTACGGCTTCGGAAGGCTTGCCTGGAACCCGAATCTCAGCGCCCGCCAGATTACCCGCGAATGGACCGAAATGACTTTTGGCCACGAGGCGCTGGTCGACAACACCGTCGAGACCATCCAGCTTGAATCCTGGCGCACCTATGAGAACTACACCGGGCCGCTGGGGCTGGGCACATTAACCGATATTCTCGGCAGCCATTACGGACCGAACCCGCAATCGGCGGAGCGCAACGGCTGGGGCCAATGGATCCGCGCAACGCACAAAGGCGTCGGCATGGACCGGACCGTCAAAACCGGGACCGGTTATATCGGGCAGTATCCGCCCGAGGTGGCTCGTAAGTACGAATCGCTTGCGGCCACACCCGACCACTTACTGCTATTTATGCATCATGTCGCATACACTTACCGCCTGCATTCCGGGAAAACAGTTATTCAATATATTTACGACTCGCACTATGCGGGTGCAGCCGAGGCGCGGCAGTTCGCCGAGTGGTGGAAACCACTGCACGGCAGAGTGGACGAGCATCGCTACCATGCAATTCTGGCCGAACTGACCTACGATATTGGCCATTCCATCGTCTGGCGCGACGCGATTTGCAATTATTTCTATCGCATGTCCGGGATTGCGGACAAACTAGGCCGCGTGGGCCATTATCCCGGCCGCACGGAAGCCGAATCGATGCACTTGACGGGTTACAAACCGGTTGATGTGCAGCCCTGGGAGGATGCATCCGGCGGGAAAGCGGTTGCCTGTCCAGTTCAGTCCTGCAGCGCGAGTTTCACTTTCAACGGCAAGCCGGGGTGGTACCGGGTTTCGGCCCAATATTTCGACTTACACACGGGAGAAGCGAAGTTTCGCGTCTTCGTGAATCGCCGGCAAATTGATGCCTGGGCCGCCGATGCACAGTTGCCGTCGAAGATTCCGAACGGAGATAACTCTACGCGCAGAACCATTGCGGGCGTGAAGCTGCGGCCGGGAGACCAGATTCGAGTCGAAGGCACGCCGGAAGGAAACGATAGGGCGGATTTGGATTATGTAGTAGTGAAGCCTGAGCGGCCGCCGGAATAACCGGTGGCACGGCTCGGTCGGGCACTCTGTCCCACTGGCATCATGCGAGCACACGCAGCGCGATGACGGTCTGATCGTCCGTCAAAGGCGTCGCGCCGCGGAAAGCGTCGATGTCCTGGAAAATTCTGGAGGCCATTTGCTGGGGCGCGGCGCCGCAGTTTGCCAGCATCACCCGCTTCAGCCGCTCGCGCCCATATTCGTCTGGCCCGTTCACCTGATCTTCCACGCCATCCGAATAAAGCAGCACCAGATCGTTCGGTTGGGCAGCGACCGTCAGTTCTTCATATTCCTGATCTTCGAGCAGCCCGATGGGCATTCCTTCAATACGTTCGTCGAGAATTTTCCCCGAGCGGCAGATGAGCGGCGGCAAGGCTCCCGCGTTGGTGAGGGTAAACGTGCGTTCGCGCGCTTTCCACAGCAGCAGCGACAGCGTTGCATACTGGGCATCGACTCTTCGCTCGAGCAGAGCTTCGTTGAGCGCTTTCATCAATTGCGCGGGCGAGCGGCGGCGCGGCACAAGCGTGCGCAGCAAGCCGGAAATGAGCGCGCCATAAAGCGCCGCGGCCGCGCCTTTGCCGCTGACATCGCCGAAAGCGATCACCGCTTCTTCTTCGGTCGGAGTGGAAAACACATAAAGGTCTCCGCTAATCTCGCGCGCGGGCCTGGTCTTGACACCTATTTCGAGGCCGGAGATGTCGGAAACGATGCGCGGCATCAGCACCGATTGCAGCTTGTAAGCCGCTTGCAGGTCCTGCTCCATGCGCCGCTCGCGCTGCGCCAGTTCCTCGTAGAGCCGGGCGTTTTCGACCGAAGTGGCGATTTGCGGCGCGAGCAGAGTCAGCGTCCGGACGTGCTCTTCGGTGAAAAATGCGTAGCGGATGCTTTCGAGATCCATCACCCCAATGACGCGATCGCGCAGGATCAGCGGAACCGCGGCTTCCGAACGGATGTCACTGTGCGAGGGGATATAGCGCGGGTCCTGGGTAACGTCGGGCACGCGAACCGGCTGGCGCGAAGCCGCCGCGGCGCCGGTGAGCCCTTTGCCGAATTCGATATTGGCGATCGTGACCGTCTGGTCGTAGCGCTGGCTGAAGCGGCAGTGCAGCAGCTTTCGCTGCTCGTCGATCAGGAAAAGGTTAAATGCATCGAAGGCGATCAGCGCGCGGATGGTGACGGCGATTTTCGAGAGCAGCTCATCGAGGTCGAGGATGGAGCTGAATTCCCGCGACAAGTGTGTGAGCACGCGCAGAGTGCGGTTCTGGCGCTCGGCTCTGCGGTAAAGCCTGGCGTTGTCGATGGCAATCCCGACGCGGCTGGCGATCAGGCCCAGCAGGGCCATATCTTCATCCGAGAACGCGTTGGAACGGGTGGATTCCAGATCGATCACGCCCACCAGCTTGCCGCGCACCAGCATGGGGGCCGCCAGCTCGGAGCGGACCGCGTCCACCGCGTTGAGATAGCGGCCATCGGTGCGCACGTCGCGCACCGCAACCGGACGGCGCCCGGCGGCGGCGGCGCCGGTGATCCCTTCGCCCAGCCCGATCGCGAGGTTTTTGGCCACTTCGTCCCGATGCCCGATCGAATAGCGCATACGCAGCGTCCGCGTGCGCTCGGTATACAGCAAAATCGCAAACAGATCGTAGGGGACAACGTCCTTGATGATTTCGGCGACATTGGCCATCAGGCGATCGAGATCCAGCGTCTCGGTCGTCACCGTGCTGACTTCGAGCAGAAAATCGAGCAGCTCGGCGCGCTCGCGAAAACGGACCGGGCCTTTACGCGCGACCGGCATCAGCGTGACAGCTCTTTGTCGAAATTTTCGGCGAGAATCACAAGCTCGGAGTGGGGCGGAAGAGCCTCCGCGCGATCAGCATAGCATGGGGTGGGGCCAAGCGTCGACACGAGTGTCGACGCGGCACGCTGAAGCGTGCGCCACGTTTTTGTGATTATGCGCCGTCCGGGGCGGCGGGCGGTTCGGGCTTGGGGCTCGGCTCGCGGCGCAGTTCGCCCTCGACGTCGCGCAGCACCTGGCGCCCGTCGTGCCCGTGCAAATCGTGCTCCAGCCGGCGCAGCGCGACTCCGACCACGTCCCGATGGTGCATCCGCGTGCCGAATTCGGGGCGATCCGACAGTTCCTTCCATAACCGATGCACCAGATCGACATCGCTCGGCCATAATTGCGGCTGGTGCGGGCCGAGCGAAAACCATTGCGCCGGGCCGCCGTCGGGAGCGATGATTTCCAGCGCCAGAGCCGGCCGCGGCGGCGCAAGCTGTTCCCAGGCACGGCCAATATTGCGCGCCTCCTCCTCCGTCGTCATATAGGGCTTGGGAGTAGCGACGATTCGCGAGGCCCTCAGCAGTTGCGCGGCGCGCACCAGCGCCATATATTCATCGCGACTGGGAACGGTGAGCAGTTCCACGTGCTTGCCGGATTTTTCGGCAACGTTCACAACCTTGCTGAACAACTCGGTTTCCCGGTCGCTAAAAATCTGTTTCGGGGCCAAGCCATATTCGCTGTTGCCGAAGGGCATCAGCCGGTGTACGGTCATCACCACCACGTCCTGCCGCTCCGGATCCAGTTCCTCCAGAATCTTCCGCAAGTGGTCCAACTGGCGTGGATTGGTGGCTTCCACCAGAATGCTGCCCGGCCGCACATGCACGTCTTCGACCGAGATGTCCGGACGCTCCTCGAGCCGGAACTTTTCCTGCTCTTCTTCGGTGCGCTTGCGGCGATGACGGTTCTGTCGCTCGGAAAACACAAACACTGTGTAGAGCCCGACAGTGAAAATGGAGCCGGAGATGGCGGCGATTTCCTTGGTGAGCATATTGATGATGGCCAGCAGGAAGAGTATGACCGTGATCAAGATCAGCCCGAGGGGAATCTCTTTGCCGGCCACGCGGAAATTCAGCGGGGTTTTCCACTGCTGATCCGACCGCTTGTAGCGCAGCACCAGAACGGCTAGCGCTTTCATGGCGAAACTCCACACCAAGCCGAAAGCGTAAGCCTGGCCCAGCGTTTCCACGTTCCCGCGGCTAAGGACGATAGTAATGATCTGCAACAGCACGATGAGGTTGATCATGCGGTGCGTGGTGCCGTATTTCTTGTGCGGATGGCGAAACCAGTCGGGCAGAACCCCGTCTTCGGCAACCCGGTTGAGCACACCGTTCGAACCGATGATCGCGGTGTTGACAGCGCTGGCCAGAATCAGCGTGCCCACAATGGCGACAAAAGCGTGAAAGGCCAGCCGCAGCGGAAGAGGCCCGACCAAGACCATGGATAAGCCGCCGATTAAATTGTTCAGGTCGTTGGCGCGCACCTTGTCCGGAATCAGCGTCACGGCAAAAAAGGAAACCAGCGACGTGAACACCAGAGCGTAAACAATGGCCAGCATCCCGGTCTTGCGCAGATTGGGCAGCTTCGGCGCTTCGATTTCCCGGTAGACCTGGGCCAGGGTCTCGAAACCGCTCATGGCCAGCAGCGAATGACCCAAGCCGATCAGAATCGCGGCAAAAGTAACAGCGGGCACTACGGTTCCCTTCAGCCAGCCGAGCGCATCGGGTCCGTACGTAATATTGGCTCGGATCGGCAGCGGGACCGGCTGGAAGCCCTTGACGTACATGGTGAAGGCGCACCAGCCAATCAAAATGACGACCATGACGGTCACCAGCGACATGATGCGCAGGGATTTCTTGCTCGATTCGCGAATGCCGACGGTATTCTGCCACCAGAAGTAAACCGTCACCACCAGCGCCAGCCCGCCGGCAAAGAAAGGCGGCGAGACGTGATGGGGAATCTGCCAGTAATCGGCCAGTTCGTTGATGATCCCGGCCAGGTAAAGGCCCGCAGCCACGGCGCTGATGGGGCCGGTGAGCATGTAGTCGAACATCAGGGCCGAGACCGAGAACTTGGCCAGGGTGCCGCCGAGGGCTTCGTGCACGACCTTGTACACGCCGCCGCGCACGAACATGCTGCAGCTTTCGGTATAGATCGCCCGGATGGCGAAACCGAACAGCATGATGCCGAGAATGAACCAGGGCGCCGATTTGCCGATGGCGTTTTCGGCGATGCCGCCGGCATAGTAGGCGGAGGAAGCCAGATCGCTCAGCACGATCGAGGCCGCCCTCCAGAAAGAGATGAAGGACAGCATCACGGTCGTGGCCACCACGACCTTGGTTCTCGCTGAGGGCGTCGGCGAGGTCACAAGAGCAATCCTTTTCGATTGGAGGCGGGATTCATCCGTTACTCTGCCGGATTCTAGCCGGGAGCAGGAGCGGCGTTACTCATTCGTAACGCAGGGCCTCGGTGGGATTCAACTGCGAGGCGCGGCGGGCGGGCAGCAGTCCGAAGCCAACCCCTACCGCGAAGGAGACGCCAAAGGCAACGACAACGGATATATAGGAAATAGGAACTCGCACTTGTTCGCTGATCAACCTGGCGCTCACCGGCAGCGCCAACCCAATGATAATGCCGATCACTCCGCCGATCAGGCTGATCAACACCGATTCGATGAGGAATTGCGTCAGGATAGCGCGCCGCGAAGCGCCGATGGCCATGCGCAAGCCGATCTCGCGTGTGCGCTCGGTCACGGTGACCAGCATGATGTTCATAATGCCGATACCCGAGATGACGAGCGCAATGGCCGAGACCACGATGAGAACCAGAGTCAGCACGCGTGCAATGGATTCGGCGGTGCCGAGAATCGAGGACAGGTTCTGCACGTTGTATTTGGCGCCCGGCCGGTGCCTGCTTTCGAGGATCTCGTTGACCTCCTTGGTCACAGCGGGGACGTCGGCGGCGTGGCGCACCTCCAAATACACCGGCTCGATCCGTTCGTAGGGCATGAAGTACTTCATCACGGTAACCGGAATGAGAATCGTATCCTTGGTTATCTCTCCCATGCCCATCGTCGACGTCCGCTCACGGAATGTTCCAATCACCGTGAACCGAAGCTTCTCGACCTTCACCGTCTGGCCGATGGCGGCGTGCTGGCTGCCGAACATGCGGATGGCGAGGCTGTCGGTCAGCATCGCCACGCGCTCGCGCAGCGTTATATCGCTGGGATCGAAGGTCCGCCCTTGGAGGATGAGCAGGTTGCGCACTTTGGCATAATACTGATCCACGCCGTCGACGGTAACCATCCGCACATTCCCGTGGACGACCACGTTGTCGTGCATCGTCATGACGGCGGTGGCCGCGACAATCTGATTGCCGAGTTGCTCGCGCAGCGCCTGGACGTCGGCCAGTTTGACGAAATCGTCCTGAAATTTGGCTACGTTGACGCCGGCGACCTCGTTGTAGGCGTAAACCAGATTGGAGCCGATGCCGCGGATCTGGTCAAGAATGAAATTGGTGCTGGCCAGCGAGATGGTGACCACCAGAATCACCGAGGCGTTGCCGATGATGAGGCCTAGAGCAGTAAGAAAAGTACGAAGCCGGTTCGCCTTCAGAGCCTGGAGGCTGAAGCCGATTGCCTCGGAAAAATTCATAGCGGATTGGGGAATGCCGGCCGGTTTCGGCCGCCGCCTAGATTCCTCCCGCGCGCTTGAGCAGATTGAGGGCCTCCTGCCGCGGCGGATCGTTGGCCGTAATCGGCGCGTTTAAGTACTTTTCCAGCAGCGCTTTCGCCTGTTTCAGATTCCGCTTCTCCTGGATCAGCGTGTCGGCATAGGCGAACCAAACCCGGGGAGCGTTGGGAGCGGCTTTTTGTGCCTTTTGGAAGGTCGCATCGCTCTCGCCGGTCAAGCCTTCTTTGGCCAGCAGTTTCGCCAACGCAATCCAGTGCCCGGGTTGGTTGGGGCCAAGCGCCACGGATTTTTTGAGATCGTTCTCCGCCAACTGAAACTGCTCCTGTTTCTGCGACAATTCCGCCTGCTCGAAATAGCCCTCGGCGGGATCGACGGCCGACATCTTCTCGGCCACGCTCGTGGCTTTGTCGTAGCCGCCGCCCAGGACCCCGGGCGCTTCCAGATAGTAATGGAAGAGATCGGAAAGGGCGTAGGTATTCTTGGGATTCAGTTGCACCGCGCGCTCAAACGCCTTTCTGGCTTTGGAGGCAAGCAGCGGGGCTTGGAGGAAATTCGAGGTCTGGGCACGCTTGCCATAGCATCGTCCCAGCCAGTCGGCATAGTCGCTATTATTCGGCCGCGCCGCCAGGGCTTTTCTCAAGTAGCCGGAAGCTTTCTCGAAATCGCCGAGCATGTAGTAGTCGCGCCCCAGCAGCGCCATGGCGGCGGGATCGCTTTTATGCGGCTTCAACAGCTCGATGGAGGCCTTGTAATGCGCGCCTTGGTAAAGCGCCTGCGCGCGGGGAAAACTGTCCCCCAATACGGGCAGAGAGGCGATTACAAAGAGGGTTGCGGCGATGAAAAGAAACGACAGCCGAAACAAAAGATTGCCTTTGCGTGTAAACCTCATTGTATCCCTTTTCGACAGAACTAACCAAAAGATGCAGCGGCGGCGGCCAAGGTTGCGCCATAGAACCCCGCTCATGCGCGAGAGGCATCCGGTCCAGGGTTCCCGGCGTTTTTAGCAGGGTGATAGCATAACGATAGAAAAAGGCGAAAACATGCTTCCCCTGTTGAGAAAATTGCTCTGCTTTTCCGTTCTGCTCGGCCTGGCCAGCTTCCCGGCGTGGGCGCAGACCACCACGCTCGAGGGCACTGCGAAAAATGCGCAAGGGCAGCCGGCCAAGGGCGCGCAAGTGGTGCTGAGCCGCACCGACATGAAGGGCCACTACCACGTCAAGGTGAACAAAAAGGGGCACTGGCTCTATATGGGCCTGCCCTATGGCTCCTACGACGTTACCCTGGTCGTCGACGGCAAGACCGTCGCCAAAGTGAGTGGCGTCCACACCAAATACGGCAGCCCCCAATCCGTCACTTTGAATGCGAGACAAGCAGTGGCGCGAGCGCAGGCCACGCAGCAGGCCAATGCTTCCGGCCAAGCCACCGAGGAGCAGGAAAAGGGTATGACTCCCGAACAGAAGAAGCAGTTCGAGGAGAAGCTGAAGCAGCACGAGGCGGAGATCAAGAAGAATAAGGCGCTGAACGACAGCTACAACACCGGAATAAACGCCATGAAAATGGCCGAAGCGACGCCCAGCAAGACGCAAAAGGCGACCGAATATCAGCAGGCGGTGACCAACCTGAACAAAGCCTCCCAAATCGATCCGAAACAGGTAGCAGTTTGGAGCCACTTGGGCGATGCTTATTACGGCTTGGCAAAGTCGCAAGCTGCGCCAGCCAACCAAAGCTCTTACGATCAGGCGCTGCAGGTGTATCAGAAGGCTCTGGCGTTGACCACCAATCCGGCGGATCAGTCGGCGCTGTACATCAATATGGGCAACATCTACGCCGCCGAAAAGAAAACCGATCAGGCCACTCAGGCGCTTAACAAAGCCGTCGCGCTCAATCCGAGCTCGGCCAAGACAGCTTACTTCAATCTGGCCGCCAATCTCGTCAATACCGGCCACCCAGAGCAGGCGCTGCCGTTATTTAAAAAAGTGGTGCAGGCCGACCCAACCAGCGCGGAGTCGTGGTTCCAGATCGGCAGCCTTTCCATGGAGGCAGGCACGGTGGATCCGAAAACCGGGAAACCGAGCTATCCACCCGAGGCCGCCCAGGCTTTAGATAAGTACTTGCAGTTGGCGCCGAACGGCCCCCACGCTCAGGAAGCGAAAGCGATGCTGCAGGCGATCGGCCAAAACGTGGAGACGAATTTCAAAGCGCCTAAGGCCGAACACAGAAGAAAGCGGTAGGCCGCGAATCCGGCGAAGCGTTGCTTATGACGCGCGCAATCATCGAACTTTGCATCACGATCTTGATCGCCTACGTGGCGCGGGCGGTGATTGTCAGCTTGATGCGCGGGATTTCCAACGCCTCGTCGCAGGCGTTCCAGCAACCGGCTCAGCCGAAGGCCGATACCCCGCCGTCTCCCCCGGCTTCCGGCAGCCAACTGCACAAAGATCCGGTCTGCGGGACCTACGTTTCGGAATCGACGCCCTACCGGCGCCAGCGCAACGGCACAACGCTCTATTATTGCTCCACCGCCTGCCGCGAAAAACACGCCTGAAAGTTCAGTGCGCCGCGACAGGCTGCTTAGAGGCGAGTCGTTCGAGCCAGAGAACTTGATCCGGAGTCTCCGGCACCGTCCGGCCACGAGCAGCGCCAACGGCTTCTCTTGCGCGTTCGGCAGATACTCCCGACGCGATCAAGACTCCAGCAGCAATCAGGCCGGATCGGCCGATGCTCTGCCGGCAGTGCAGCGCTACATTTGCGCCGGCACGTAATGCATCCGCGATACTTGCAATCAGCGAAACAGCGGCAGGCTCGGAAGCGGGCACCCCACGATCCGGAATCGCGAACGATAGAAAACGGATGCCATTCGCTTCGGCCGCTTCACCTTCCTCCAGCAAGCCGAACTGGTCTGCCTCTCCCCGCTCCAAGAGCGACACAAGAACATCCAGACCGGCCTGGCGCCATCCGCGTGCTTCGTCCTCGAGCCAATCCCCTCCTCGCGGCCGGGTCATAATGGCTAACCGGCCGCGCCACGGTCCCGGTATCCAGAAAAGGTCAGGCATCATGACTTTTCTATTATCTCGCGCGGAAGCACATGGATATCCTCTCCACGTTCGCGTAATACGCAAATACGGTGGTGACCATCCAGAACGGTCCCGTCCGGGCGAGTCTTCAGCGCTCCTGCCTCACCGGGTCTGAGCGACGACATCAAGGCCTCCGTGGAGACCCGGCGAAAC